>CAYWZM010000048.1:0-5162 GCA_964462355.1 uncultured Candidatus Saccharibacteria bacterium | reverse complement strand
CTCGTACTTCAGCTTCCATAGGAGTACCTGGAAGCACAGAACCGATTGCCATTTTTATACTTTCGGCGGTTTTTTCACCGATGAGCAATTTAAATTCGTCACGTAGATACGAAATAATATCTGTGTTGAGTCTATCTCCTGCAATTTTGAGACTTTTTGCTTTTACGATTCCACCAAGTGAAATCACTGCAATATCAGTCGTACCACCTCCGATGTCGATAATCATCGAACCTACTGGATCTTTAATTGGAAGACGAATACCAATCGCTGCTGCCATTGGTTCTTCAACGATATGCACTTCACGTGCGCCCGCAGAACGAGCCGCGTCATACACTGCGCGAATCTCAACATTAGTGATTCCGGTCGGCACGCCCACCACCACACGAGGACGAATAAACTTCTTAGACATTTTTTCTGTCTTTCCAATCAAATACGCAAGCATTTCTTCGGTCACTTCGAAATCAGAAATCACTCCGTCTACAAGTGGTCGTACTGCTTTGATGTGTGCAGGTGTACGTCCAAGCATTTGTTTTGCTTCTTCACCTACCGCAACAATACGTCCGGTTTTTGTGTTGAGCGCCACCACAGAAGGTTCACTAAGTACGATTCCATGCCCGCGCAAATACACCAACGTATTTGCTGTTCCAAGGTCGATTCCTATATCATTTGAAAACATTTCCTGAAATTTGTTGAGCATGAGAATTAGTCTTTAGTTCTTAGTCTTTGGTCGTTGGTATTAAATTCATAAATTCCTCAACTGACACTACGCGACCTTTTTCTTCGGTTCGCTTTTTTATTTCTACACCACCTTCTTCAAGGCTTCGTTTTGAAATCACTGCGCGAAGTGGCATTCCAAGCAAATCCGCATCGGCAAATTTTTCTCCAGCGGAGAGTCCTGTGCGATCATCAAAAAGCACTTCAATGCCGAGTGCGAGCAACTTATCATACACGGCAGTTGCCTCTTTCTTTACACTTTCATCTTCACCAAGTGCGAGTAAGTGCACCTGAAATGGCGCTATTGATTCTGGCCATACGATACCTTTGTCGTCTGAAAGAATCTCAACCACAGTTCCCATGAGTCGTCCGAGACCGATACCATAGCTTCCCATTACCACAGGTTGCGTCTCGCCTTTCTCGTCTTTGAATTGAAGTTCAAATGGGGTTGAAAATTTTGTACCAAGCGAGAAAATATTTCCCACTTCAACTGCTTTTTTTTGCACGAGGTTGTTTTTATCCAATCCAAGTGTTTCGAGTACATCGTCAGTATATACTTCTTCGTTCACTGCGATACCTTTTGACTCGTCTATATAAATAGTGTCCTCTCCTGCATCAGTGAGTGCTTGAAACTCGTGTGAGAATTGTGAAAATGTTCCACCTGATGCAAATGTGAGAAATGTATTCGCACCAATACCAACTTTCTCAAAAATTGCTTTGTAAGAATTTTTTGCTTTTTCATAAAACACTTCATGTTCTTCGTTGTTTCGAGAAAATGAGTACAGTGCTTTCCAGTAAAATTCTCGTCCGCGCATGATGCCAGACTTTGCACGAGTCTCGTTGCGAAGAATTGTCTTGAAATCATATGGATAACACGGCAAATCTTTGTATGACTGAATATATTGCTTCATCAAACTTGAATATGCTTCTTCGTTGGTAAATGACAACCCAATTTCTGTACCATTTTTAAGTGTTGTCTTGAACCAGTTATCTACAATAGCATCATCAAAACGATTTGTTTTTTCCCAGACTTCTTTGGTTTGAATTAGTGAGGTACGCATTTCGATACCGCCAATTGCATTCATTTCTTTTCGGATGATATCTTCGATTTTTTGTATCACACGCACTCCAAGTGGCAAAAACGTGTATACTCCCGCCATTTCCTTATAAATATATCCAGCGCGAATAAGAAGCTCTGCGTTCTTTGAAACTTCGTCCGCAGGCGCGTTTTTTTGTGTTTTTGTGAAGAGTTGTGATTGCAACATATCACTACTATACGCTAAAAATCCCAATAAAAAAAGCCCCGAATTCGGGGCGGATTAGACTATTCTTTTCTTACTTCTTCATATGGCTTCTTATATTCTGATAAAAAAAGAAGTGTGTTATTAAGTATAAATTCTATCCTGCATCCAATGTTGCCAATCTTTTCATACTCACGCACAATTGTTTTTGCAAAATTCCAGAAAGGCGTATGATGGATATTCATTCTAAAAGAAGGTTCATCTTCAAACACAAGTGCAACTCTGAGTGGATTAACTTCGAACACAGTAAGCGAGGCTATTCCAGAAGAAAGAATCTGCACCTGCAAATCACCAGATGCGCTCATAAATTCTTGAATACACTCATTCAACAAATCTTGATTGTATTCATCATAACCGGCAAAGACAACATGCTCAGTACTTAAGTGAACACTGTTTAATATTGCGAACCGTGTATTTGGGACAAGCTTTTGATTTGGAACTAAGCCTGCTTCTTGATCAACCAACATATCAAGCACCTTTTGTGCAGTAAACGGATTTTCCGAAACATTACAACTTTTTTTCTCTTGAATCATCTGAACTTGGTTTTGTGATTTATCATATTTTGTAATATTTTATGATTTTTGTCAACAACTTCCCTTTTACTCTCTTTTCTGGTATTATAGTGACAACGTTCGTGGGAGCCAGAAAGGCCCCATCCAGTACTCCTGGGTGTGGTTTTTTGTTTAAAAAGCTCTTGTAATCTCACCCATGTTGAGATGCCGCTGCAATGCGTAAAAACGACGTTATTATAATTAATGAATAAAATCATGAGTAACAACATTGATACAATGTTTGAAGCTGGCGCACATTTTGGATATTCAAAAACTCGGCGTCATCCTTCAACAGCCCCATATATTTTTGGGACAAAAAACCGTGTAGATATTATCGACCTTGAAAAGACAGAGGAAATGCTCAAAAAAGCATGCGAATTTGTAAAAACTCTTGGACGAGAAAACAAAGTACTTCTTTTTGTTGGCGTAAAACCAGAATCACGAAACGCAACACAAGAAAATGCCCTCTCTATAGACATGCCGTATATTACAGAGCGATGGATCGGAGGAACAATCACAAACTTTGGCGAAATCAAAAAAAGAATTAACAAACTCGAAGATCTCCGAGAAAAGAAAGAAAAAGGAGAACTCGAAAAATATACAAAGAAAGAACGACTTTTGATCGATCAAGAAATTGAACGACTCAATCGATTTTTTGGAGGTATGGTTCATCTTAAAAAGACTCCTGATGCAGTGTTTATCGTGGACACAAAGCGAGAACATGTTGCAGTAGCAGAACTCCAAAACGCAGGTGTCCCAATCATCGGACTTGCAAACACTGACACAAATATCAAAGGACTCGAATACCCTATCTTGGCAAACGATGCATCACTACCAAGTATTTCATACTTTATTGAAAAACTCGTTGACGCATACAAGGAAGGAAAAATGTCCGCTAACTAACACACATTTTTTGTGTGTTTCTTGGTATACTTTATAAACAGTCACACACATGAGTGAAGTGTGTCACGTATTTAATTAGATAATTTAGTTCTTATATGTCACAAATAACTACAGAGCAATTAAAACAACTTCGCGACGAAACAGGAGTTTCTGTCATGCAATGCAAAAAAGCACTTGAAGAAGCAGGAGGAGATATGGAAAAAGCAATCCTCGTACTCAAAAAGAAATCAAGTGATATTGCTGCAAAAAAAGCAGACCGTGAAGCACACGATGGAAAAGTTGTTGTTAAAAAAGACGGAAACAAAGTCGCAGTACTTATTCTCAACTGCGAAACTGATTTCGTTGCAAACAACAATGACTTCATTGCACTTGGAGATGCACTTGTTGATGTAGCTCTTTCTGAAGGAAAGGAAGCTGTCGAGTCAAAAGCAAAAGACATGATTGATCCAGTCATTCAAAAGATTGGTGAGAACATCCAGCTTTCGTTTGTTGAACTCATCGAAGGAGATGTGATTGGTTCATATATCCACAACAACAAAACTGCAACAATCATCACTCTCAAAGGAGGAGATGAGGCCCTCGCAAAAGATATTGCAATGCACGCAACAGCAATGAAGCCAGAATTTGTTTCTCGAAATGAAATCAGTGACGATGTACAAGAAAAAGTAAAAGAAATGTTCAAGGAAGAAGTTGCGTCATCTGGACGCCCAGAAGATATTCAAGCAAAAATGCTCGAAGGAAAGCTCGGAACATACTTCAAAGAGCGCACACTTGTTGATCAAGCTTTTGTAAAAAACCCAGACATTACTGTGGGACAACTTCTCGCACAGGCAAAAGCAGAAATCACTCGCTTCTTCACTAAGTCTGTATAACACACTCATTTTCTATGACACCTCTTATTATCATCTTTGCGGTCTCACTTATCGGAAGTTTTGCCATTTTGGCACGCAAATCATATCAAATCGAAAAAGGATATATTGAAGATCCGGTACTCAAAGAACGTTCAATACTTCCACCAGTCACAGTAGCGACCATTCGAAAGAATACTCAGCTTTTAATCAAAACAAAAAGCCACAAACTCTTTCTCTGGCTCGCAAAGTGGTGGGCAATCCTCACTCACCTTGTGTCTAAATTCATTAGTCAAAAAATCTTGAAAGAAGACACAATCCAATCATCACCAACCCTTTCAACATTTCTCAAGAGTATTGGTGAGTACAAAAACAGAGTACGAAAAGTTCGTGAACGACTTGAAGCGCACGATAGAGCAAAAGAACTCATGGAAGAAAGCGTGAATACTCAAGAAGAACATCAAAAAGAATAGTGCTATTTTTAAACCCCACGCGACTTGCGTGGGGTTTAAAAATAGGTTATAGTATGTGTACACATACACGTTATGTGTACTTTTTTTAAAAAAAAGAGTGCCGCTTTAGCTCAGTTCCCTGTTGATACAGGATAAAGTCCGAGCAACGCTATGTTCAATCGGGTAATGTGCTAATAATAAAAAATAATCGTGCCGCTTTAGCTCAGTTGGTAGAGCAACGCTTTTGTAAAGCGAAGGTCCTCGGTTCAAGTCCGAGAAGCGGCTCCCTAAACGAACAAAATGGTTCGGAAGATGCCAAATGGTGGGACGCGCGAAGCGCGTCCCACTGTGTTTGCCCTGATTCTGCGGGGGAATTCGGAAATGCGGGCGCGC
>CAYWZM010000047.1:0-5163 GCA_964462355.1 uncultured Candidatus Saccharibacteria bacterium | reverse complement strand
ACACTGGAGGTTTAAGCTGTTCTACGATGGTAAAATTGCACTTCAGGTCAGATTGAGAAACGGGAGAGAATTCACAGTATTATCTGAACAAAGAGATAATAATGGAATCCCGTTGTACATTACAGATGCGGCAACCGGTAAACTCCTACCCATGGTGACTTCGGTTAAAATAACTGATATTCGAATTAAATCAGTAGAAGCCACGCCAATAGCTGTGAAAATTGAGCATTGGAAGGAAGAATATCCTCCTGTACAATAATGCACTATGTTGTACGCAAAATCCCCGCCTTAATGACGGGGATTTTTTATTTGCCTAATTGATATCTTTTAATTCTACGGTACCTTGTCGTGGATCAATGCCTTCTATACCAAACGTATTGATAATGACTTGCATCAATCCAAACGCGGCAACCATAATAAACATTCCGATTACACCATAAAGCATATGATCTCTTCCCTTTTGTTTGTCCAAATCCCCTTTTTCTGCTTGGAGAAATTCTACAACCCCCCAAATAAAATAAAGAAACGCGACAGTAAACAAAAAGATAATGAGCGGATTAACGATAAGCTTATTCACTTTTCGAATAAGTGTATCGATGTTTGCATGCGCTACAGGTGTAAAAAGAAAATCCATCATACAAGAAAATCGTTTAGCAAGGGTTTCCGTTGATGTCGTATGAACCTGGGATACAGTCTACTCCTTGGAAATTTCCAGTTTGTCCACCAAGAAATGTGTTTACAAGAACCTGTACGAGTCCCCACACTGCAACAATCGCGAAAAGTCCAATAATACTATAAATCATGTATGAACGACCCTTGTCTTTACTTGCATCTTCTTTAGCAACGACGTATTGAATTACACCGTAAATAAACAAGATGATTGCAAATGTAATCAACATCGGAATTATGAAGTTCAAAATTCCAGATATTGTTGTCATAATACTTCCAATTGTTGCTGACGGTCTCCCTCCAACAGACTGTGCTGAGACAACAAATGGCACAAATACTGCTAGTGGTAGCAAGTACGCAAGCGCTTTTTTCATATTATTTTTTGTAACGTTACTTAAATAAGCGACCATAATAATTATATAGGTAATAAATTACCTCATGTATAAAGTATATCACCTGCACAAAATATAAAAAGTTACTCCTGTGAGTAACTTTTTATTATTCAGGAAGCAGTGGGAGGACTTTTACATCTGATGATATTCCAAACGTATTTCCAATCACTTTGACCAATCCCCACACCGACACCATGGCAAATAGCGCAACAATACCCCATATCATAAAATTTCGCCCTTTTTCTTTATCTTTTTCGGAATCAGATATGACATATTTGATCACACCAAGTATAAAATATATAAATGCAAGCGTGAAGATAATTGGTACAAAACCTGTTGAAATGTAGCAATTTGCAAGTGTCAAAATATCTTGAAGTCGTTCAATTTTTGAACCACACGCACCAAGTCCTGGGCCAGAATCTGCTGGAGTACTCACATCGCCATAACCCTGCCATCCTTCATAGTCATATATAGGATTGTTGGGATCCATGTTTCCAGCATCAAAATCAATGACTCCTGAATCTGTTTGAGCATGCACACCGTGCGCAAAAAATCCAACAAGTGATGCAAGCACTGCAACAAAAAGAATAGTTTTTAGATACTTTTTTTTCATATGATTATTATGGGGTAACGAGCTCATTTACCGTCTCACCGAGTGCATTTGCGAGTACCCATGCGCCCAGAAGTACTGCCGCACCTATCATGACATACAAAAGATTTTCTTTTGCTTTTGCAATTTCAGATGGATTACCTCGAGCAGTAACAAACTTGAATCCAGCAAGGATAATAAATACCGCAACCACAGGCACACCTATAGTAAGAACAATATCAAGAAGTCGCTTTACGAAATCATTTATGGTGTTTACACCAGATCCAGCAAGAGGGTTTTTGAGTTCAAAATCTAAGGTAATACCATTCGTATCAGTACCATTACCTTGACTACCGCCTGGGTTATTTCCTCCCTCCTGAGAGTACGCAAAATTTCCACTCAAAGAAAAAAACATAACAACTATTAAAACTCCTTTGAAAAATGTGCTGAGCGATCTATTTTTAATATAAAATTTTTTAAGTATATTCATAAATTAATAAAATGCATCAAAGTTTGTGGCATCAAAGCCAAGACCTTGCATTATTACTTTGACAATAAGGTACGCTCCGAGCGCAACAACATAACCGGCCAGCATTTTTATAAACATTGATTTTGCTTTTCCTTTGTTTCCTGGATTATCTCCTGCTCTAAGATACAGCCAACCAGCATACGCAAACACAATTGCTGCAAAAGGAGTTGCAATAGTAAACAACAAAAATTCTATAACATTATTGAAAAGAACCATCAATTGAGTAAAATTGCAATCTTCACCATCGCACGGAATAAGATTACCCTGTGCACGCAACATACTTGGTGTCACAAGTATCAAGAGACTAAACAATGATATGTATAATGTCCGAATCTTCTTGTTCATAAACTATATTCTAATTGGATTAAGTAAAATATCAAACTGCGTATCAAGTTTATTAACCGCTGAATCAGCACTTTCTGCTCCTGTTTTTATTTTGCGTATGACATCTTTAAACATAACTGTAGTGTCAGGTCCAGAAGGATCGTGCCATGCTTTTGAAATCAAAGAAGATTGATTGAATACTTGTACATAAGGAGATGTTTGAGGAAGTGCAAGAAGATCGCGGCGTGCAGGTGGAAGTGAAAGAGATGTTGCAATAATTCCAGCGAATTCTGGACTGGTCAAAAGTGTTGCAGCTCCATATGCTGACGCAAGATTTTTAGAAGTTTTAGTAATTGCTATACTGTTCATTTTTCCAAATGTAGTACGGATTTTTGCTCCCTCAAGCTGAGGAACAATCATCACATTGAAGTCAAGATTTGGATTTCGATCTTTAATATAGAAAAGTTCACTTGCGTATCCGATATAAAACGCCATCGAGCCAGAAATAAACATGTTGCGAGAATTTTCCAACCCTGCATTCCATGTGTAAGTAGTATTTTCTGCAGGATTAGAGAATTTTGTGAAGAAACTAAACGCTTCAGCTCCTGGTCGAGATTGAGAATTGCCGACAGAGTCATTGACAGTCGAGATAAGTTTATCTCCATTTTTTGAAACAATCGAAGTACCAAATTGCAGCATGAGCATAGATATAATATCTTTTGCATTTGAAATATTATCAAACTCACCGAGAGCGATTGTACTTTGAGAGATGTTGTATGACGCATCAGAAATGGTCAAACGCGGAATAAGTGAGATAATTTCCTGCCATGTTTTTGGAGGAATAGGTATTCCTGCTGAATCAAGCATTCCTTTGTTGTAATAAAGCACAAGAGGATCCACACTCACTGGCAATCCAAATATACCCTTGCTTCCCAGATACAAGTCTGCTTCCGATATAAAAGTGTCTTGAAACTGCTTGAGTGGATAATTTGCATAAGGAATTTGATACACTTTGTCACTGTATCGAATCACTAAGTCATTTGGCAAAAATATCAAATCGGGACCACCTCCAGATGCCAATGCCTCGATTAGTTTTTCATCAAATGAAGCAGAACTCACGTATTCATAACTCAATCGAAAAGATTTGTTGTTTTCGTTTACCTTGTCGAGTATTTGGATCATCGCACTCTTTGGAATTGTACCCCAAAGTGTAAGCTGTGCACCCGCAGTAGGACTTGAATCTTTTCCTACTTTGATTGCACCGGAAAAAATCATGACTGCAACAATCACAAAAAATCCAAAAACTGCCAATAGTATAAGTTGAAATTTTGAGCCTTTTTCTTGCGCCATAAAAAATTATATTTTCTTCATTAGAATACCATAGTGATGTGTCCCTGGATTGAAACTTTTTTCAAAAGTAAATCCCATTTCTTCAAAAAGTTTTCGCGCTGAAGATTCATTTACCACATGATCACCTTTTGGCCCAGCACCAGATCCATCACCAGTCCAATCAATAATCATAGCTCGTCCACCATGCTTCATGATTCGAGCAACTTCTCGAACAAAACCTACCTTGTCTTCAATTTGAAATAAAACATTTGCGACAATAGACGCATCGACGAGTGAGTCTGCGAGTTTTGAACCACCACGAAGCTCGATGTTTGACCAGATACATTCAACATTTCCGAGACCTTCATCACGAACACGATTTTTCAGTGTCTCAACCAACTCCTTTTGAACTTCGAGTGCGTACACTTTTCCTGTATGACCAACACGGCGCGATGCCTCGCGTGTGTACCACCCACTTCCAGCTCCAAGTTCTGCCACAATCTCACCTTCTTTGAGATACAGCTCTTTTATGTTTTCAGATGGGTCTTTAAATTGCATATAAGTACATGTATATTGTATCACTACACAAATGAAGCTTGTGGGGAAAACAACACGTACTAACGCGCGCAAGGCTCTGCCTTGCGCGCGTTAGTACTGTTTATAAAATAATTTAGAGAATCGTAAGCGATGCAATACTGTCACCTGCTCGAAGCTTCATGACTGTCACACCTTGAGTTTGTCTTCCAAGTGATGGGATTGCAGAAAGTTCAACTCGAATGACTTGTCCTTTCTGTGAAATAGCAACCATTTCTCCTTCATCTTTCACCACTTTTCCAATAATTAATTTTCCTGTTTTTGGAGTAATTTTTGCTGTGAGCACACCTGAACCTCCACGCTTTTGAACTTTGTATTCCTTGACTGGAGTTTTCTTTCCAAGTCCGTTTTGACTCATCACAAGGAACGCACTGTCAGTATCTCCTTTCTTAATCAAATCAACAGATACCACGACATCATTCTTACTAAGACTCATAGCGCGCACACCGCCTGCTGCTCGCCCCATTTCTCGAATATCACTTTCTTTGAAACGAATAGATTGTCCGTTGTGACTTCCGAGGAGCACATCATCACCCTTTTCAACAAGAAGTGCTGATTTGAGTGCATCGTCTTTATCGAGACGTATTGCAATCAATCCGCTGCGACGTACATCTTTGAAGCTTTCAGCCGACATTTTCTTACCAACACCTTGCTCAGTGATAAGCATTAGTGATAGTCCTTCTTGATTTTTTGCTTCTTTCGGAATCGGCAAGATTGATTGAACTTTTTCATCTGAT
>CAYWZM010000046.1:0-5882 GCA_964462355.1 uncultured Candidatus Saccharibacteria bacterium | reverse complement strand
TGCGTCGGCGCTCGTCCTTTAGCCCTGGACGCTCCTAGCGGAAATACCCGAGGCAAAATGCAAATGCGCTTGACCCACCCTCCCGTTCGCGCGCATACAAACCCCGCTCGCAAAGGCGAGAGGGGTGCGAGCGGGACTCCCTAAGAATTTATAATTTTATTTCAGCAGACACGCGAAGAAAGACGCCTTCAACAGAACTGTCAATTCTTAATTTAGTATCTTGTGAGTGATACCAAAAACATTTATATTTCTCGTCAACTTCAAGTTGAGCACCTTTCTTGATATAGACATAGTTTCCGAAACCACCGCTGTAATTAGAAAAAAGGTCTCTGTTTTGATCAATTCGCTCACACACAGCTTCATAAGATTCTTTATCTATAGATACATTAGTCTCATAAGTAACTAAGTTATCTTTGTCGTTCAACAGATATAGGACAATTCCACCTTCATTGCCCATAGCTCCCATAGGGGAAACCTCACAGTAAATTATTTTATCAAAATCAATAAGACCCAAGTTTTTAGGCGTAATGATTACGCTTTCTGGGAAAACTATCGGCTTTTCTAATGTTGCTCTGTAAAGTGTTGTCATAAAATTATTTAACCATATTTTTTAATATGTCACCTACTGATTTTGGTCCGAGCGGAATCAATTCGGCGTATGCGTTGTAAACATCATCATTAAATGCGACAAATCTTATTTCATCAAAAACCTGCGGTTTTTGATTTATAAATTCTTTGACGGCATCAATAGCAATTTTTGTAGCTTCGTAAAGCGGATAGTGAAAAACTCCAACAGAAATAGCGGGAAAGGCAATCGTCTTAACTCCACTTTCTTCTGCAAGATTTAAGGTTGTTAAATAACAGGATTTTAAGAGGTCAGCATCTTTTCCTTTTTCATAACCGTAATCGGGTCCGACAGTGTGAATGACATATTTAGCAGGTAGTTTATAACCCTTTGTTATTTTTGATTGTCCTGTCTCGCATCCTCCAAGTTTCGCACATTCTTCATACAATTCATCTCCTGCCGCGTCGTGGATTGCTCCGTCTACTCCGCCACCACCACGAAGCGAACGATTTGCGGCGTTCACAATCGCGTCAACTTTTTGAGTGGTTATATCGCCACGAATAAGGGTAATTCTGGTCATATATTATTTAAGTAAATCAATGATAGTTTCAATAACAGTATTTCTATCAAACTTTTCGTCAATCCAATCCGCATATTTTATTCGGCAAAATCTCCAACCCGCAGATTCCAAAACACGCTGACGCTGTTCATCACTTTCTATGTGAATACCATAAGCTTCGTCCACTTCATCCTTGAAATGACAAGGTCCGTCGCACTCAATAGCAATTCGTTTCCCTGTGTTTGTATTGCTAATCACGAAGTCAATCTTAAATCCACAACTCTCAATTTGGTTTTGAATTTTATAACCTTTTCCAAGACCAGTTTTTACAGTGCGATAAAAATCTTCTTCAAAATACGAATCGAAAGGTTTTAAGTCCAAAGAATCAAACGCAACCTCTCCATTGTCCTCTGCATACTCAAGATACTTTTTAATCCAAATTCTTTCAGGCACATCCGACAAAGGTATACTCACAAAACAGTGAACTTGCATTCTCGCACGCGAGAATGCCACATTTACTCTACCTTTGTTTATATCTGCTCTAATATCGCCACCCTCTCCAGTTAGAGGATTGTATCTTTTCTTTTGATCTGCATTCCTAATGACAAAAGAGTAAATAATAATGTCTTTTTCATCGCCTTGTATTCCCTCAATGATACTTACCTTGTAGTTATCGTTTTCCTCTTTTAGTCCTGCTTCCGTAAAAACTTTTCTTATTTCAGTAGCTTGAGCATTAAAGAAAGATAGGATCCCGATAGATTTGTTTTTATATTTTTCGTCCGCACGAAGTTCTTTAAAAAGCTCAAGAATAGCTTTTGCTTCCGCGATATTCACATTGTCAGAAATTTCCTCTTTCCAATCAGATTTAATTTCGTGTACTACTATAATTCTGTTTGTATCTTTATAAGTTAAGTAATTACTGTTAAGAGGCACGAGATTTTTGTGATAGAAATTTTCATTACTAAAACCTATAAGTTCTGCTGGTGAGCGATAATGATACCTAAGCATTCTTGTTTTGAATTTTAGATTATCAGCGATATGAAGAAGTGATTGCACAGAAGTTCCCGCCGCCTTTATTTGTCTCTCGTCTGGAATTTGATAACGATGCGCTAATTCTTCAAAAATACGATTTGATTTAAACATAATCGTACTATCACGCATTTGCTCTTTATCTCCCACAAACAAAGCTCGATCTGCCCGAAACATTGTTGGTAAAGTATATGCGATATTACATTGTGAAGCTTCATCAAGAATCACATAATCAAACATACTCGCTTGAAGTGGTAATAATCTACTTGCATCATCAAGCTCCATAATCCATATCGGTATAATATCTAGCGCCGCATTAAAATGATCGGGGTCATTGCGCAACTTATCAAAAGTTTTAAACGCTTTTCGTGATTTACCGAAAGCTCTTTGTATGCGCCCTATGATTCTTTTGACTGTAATATTCTTTTCGTATTTATCAAGGAGACTTCTATTTATGATGTTTTGAATATAAACCGCAACCCTTTGGCTTCTTTCTTTTTCAGCAGTATGTAATGCGGAGTTAATGCGATTGGCACTTTCTGTTTTGGAAAGCTCAATGAGTTCTGCTTTAATTTCTTGTACACGCAAAATATTACCTTTGATATTATCTAGGTTATTTGCTGTTGAGTTATCAATTTTTTGATCTAGTAAATCAAATTCCTCGTCTGATACTCCGCAAACGGACAATTTTTGCTTTAATTTCTCCTCGTTATTTTCTAGGTGGTTAATGCTTTCATAGTAGAAACAGTGATTATACAAAGCACTAAGGTACTTAACCTGCTCGTTTCTTGTGTTGTCGCCCTCTTGAACCTTATTTATTTCGTCAGCAATTTCGCGTGGTAATTTACTGAAGATTTTAGAAAGGCGAAGACTTCGTGAAGTATTATTTATTTTTCTAAAGATTTTTGAGTGTCTATCATATCCTGTTTTTTCAATGTCGTTTTTTATTTTCTCAATTTCTTCTGCGTGGTGTGTGTTGTTGAAATCTAAATTTGAGAAAAGCTTTTCAAAATGTTTTCTTTCTTCACTTCGTTCATATTTTTTAATATTTCTTCCTAACTTTTCTATTTCAAATTTAGTATTTTTAATTTCTGTCCATTCAGCAGAAGAAAAACTCTTTGCAAAGCAATTAAAATCAGAAATTTCTATATCATATTCTTTCAAGCCAAGTAATTCTTGATGAAGCGTATAATATTTTCTTTGAGTTTCAACCGCCTCATTCAAATTTTGCCGAAATTCGTCTCTTTTTCCGATAACTTGATCAATGACTGGATTTCTTGGTTTCCAAGCCTTTAAATCTTGAATGTATGTATCTATGGAGGCAAGTTGAGGAACAATTCCGTCAGCTTCGTCATCCTCTCCAATTTGTGCAGAGTTTGGGTTCGGAAGGTAGCCGAACAAGTATTTGATGTTTAATTTTTTCAGTTTATCCTTAACAACTTTTAAAGCTTGTGCTTTTTGACTTACGAAAAGAACGCGATTACCTGTCGCGGCAAGATGACAAAGAATGTTCGAGATTGTTTCGGACTTACCAGTTCCGGGCGGCCCTTGAATAATTGCTGATTTGTTAGCGATTATTGAAAGCGTAGCTAGTTGTGATTGGTCATAAAGAAATGGAAAATATAAATCTTTCTCGTGCGGAGTTTCCGTTTCAATATTAAGCTCATCATTTTTAATCCAGCTTGTGAGCGCAGTTTTACTAAGTTCCTCCTCTGTTAATTTAGAAAGTTTTGCTAGGTCTTCGGCGAGGAAGTAGTTAGCTTTTGGACTTAAGGCAATTCTTATTTCAGTGAGTGAAAAAGAGTCTTCGTCAAAATTTGCTTCTGTATGTTTAAGTTGAGCTTTTATTTTATGCCAAATTTCTTTAAAAATATCTAAATCAGTAATGGGCAAGATAAATTTGCCATCAATTTCATACATACCCATCTCGTCCAAAAGCTGAAAATATAAATCATCGCCGAGTATTGATTCTAGTACACCAATATTAACTTGGATTTCTGGATCAACTGAATAGACATAATATTTTCCGACACCACTTTTGGTAATTTCTTTTTCAATCTTTATCGGCAGGGAAAAAAGAGGATAGTGGTCAGTTTTTGTTTTAACTTCCTTGATTTCTTCCTCATCTTCTTCAGAATCCAATACACCATTTTCTTCAATAGGCAGTTCAACCTCAAAATAACCGAAGTTTAATACGATTTGTTTTGTAAATTGATCATTCTGATATTTGTTGTAAATATCCTCAATTTTATTTGCAAAAGCTTTTTCCTTTTCGTAATCTTCTTTTTCTTCTTTTGGTACTTTTTTCGGGTCGTATTTATAAAATGTCTCAAGATTTATCAATTCACCAAGGTTTCCGTCTGTATCTCCGTTTAATAAACCTACAAGTTCAAAATATTCAGTTGGAAGATTTACTGAATATTTTTGTTGAGCAACAGCAGTTTTCTCGCGTGTAATTCTTACATAGCCGAGGCAATATTTAATGTAATTTGATAATTCTCTATCCATAAAATTTATTTCAAAAGTTCGCTACTTGAAATCCCTAATGCCACAGCGATCTTTTCCAAAGTGGAAAGAGTAGGATTCATTCGACCATTTTCGATATTGCTGATATATGCTCTATCAACATTCAAAGCGGACGCAAGATCTCCTTGCGTCATTTTCTTTTTTGTTCTGATTTTTCGTAGGTTTTGACCCAGTTTTATACCTGATGACATAATTGCAGTATATTACAAGTTGCATTTTATTACAATGTGCAATATAATTCACATAAGGCATGTCCGCCCCGAATTTCGCCAAAAGAAAACGGATGGAGCAAGCGGAGGATTCCTCCCCAGACCCCTCCTCCTCCGCTTGCGAAGTCCGAAATTAGTCGAGGTTTTACGGAAACCATATCCCCAGAAAAATGCTTCCGCAAAACCGAGTCCTTTTGTTAGTCCGCATCAGGATTCTGTTCGTAAAAAGTTCGGACTTTGTTTAGAAGACACCACCCGATTGAATTTTCCCGCAAAAATGCGTCCGCGCTCCGCGCGGTAATGGGAAGTTCGGCAAGAAAAGAAAAGGGTGTTTTGAAATCCACGGAGAGCGCGCTTGCGCGCAAATGGCGGTTCCATGAGCTAAAGCTCATTCTGCGGAATACCGCAGGAGCCGTTGGGAAGCGAGATTTAGAAATTGGCGGTGTAATGCAAAACCTTTTATCAATTTAATTCCCAAAGCTCATGATCAAATATTTTATATATTGTAGAAAATCGAGTGAAGATGAAGAACGCCAAGTTTTGAGTATTGAGGCGCAACTTCATGAGCTTCGGGAATACGCCAAGCAAAATGATTTGTTTATTGTCCGTGAGTATTACGAGAGTAAAACCGCTAAAGAGCCTGGTCGTGAAGTATTTAACGAAATGCTTGGCGAAATTGAAAAAGGTTCTGCTTCGGGAATTTTAGCGTGGAATCCAGACCGTTTGGCGAGAAATAGTATTGATGGTGGCAAAGTAATATATTTCGTGGACACACTAAAAATTGTTGCGCTAAAATTCCCGACATTTTGGTTCGAAGCGACACCGCAAGGAAAATTTATGTTGAGTGTCGCTTTCGGTCAAGCAAAATATTACACCGACAATTTAAGGGAAAACATTTTGCGTGGAATACGACAAAAGATACGCCGTGGTGAATTATCGGCAAAAGCTCCAATCGGTTATTTTAACGAACCGAGACTTCGCACGATTGAACCTG
>CAYWZM010000045.1:0-5891 GCA_964462355.1 uncultured Candidatus Saccharibacteria bacterium | reverse complement strand
CTGATGCTAAAACACAAAAAACACTCGACAGATTAAAAGCATTAAAGACTGCAAAAAACGGATTTGAACTCTCCGAACTCGACTTGAAACTTCGTGGCGCAGGAGAACTCGGAGGAGGAAAACAATGGGGCATCACAGACCTCGGAATGGAAGCAATAAAAAATATCAAAATGGTAGAAGCTGCACGAGAAGAAGCACAGAAGATGATCGAAGAAGATACGAACCTTGAATCTTATCCAACACTCAAAGAAAAAGTCTCTGAGCTTGATACATTTCATTTTGAATAACACCACACAGTACTTGTGTGGTGTTATTCAAACTACGCATTATTGTTGTCTTCATCTGAAGCTACCGTCTGGTGTTCTGCAATTTCATTCATAATTTTCTTAAAGTATTCGGGTTTTGTCATGCGAATAAATTGATCTGCACCATTTGAAAATTGTTGCTCTTTTTGTAATTCGATCATCTTACGGTAGTGATCATCTGTAAATTCTTCACCATATTTCTTCACACCCAATTTTTCAAGCTCAAATTCAAGTTCTTTTTTTCGAGCATCGCGCTCTGTTGGGTCTTTGAGATACTCAATCATTTCAAGCTCACCTTGTGACATTCTGCTTTGATCAAATGATTCTGTATACAATGTCAGTGCTTTCTTTGATAGCAACATATTCGCAAAAGTCATGTCGTGTGCGAATTCATGAACTGGTGTACTTCTGTTTCTATCAATAGCTTTTTTGGTAATTTCCACATTGTCGCTTTCTGAATCATAACTTCCTAATACACTACCATCAGGGTTATTTGTAAGCGTATCTCTTGGTATAACGTCATAATCCTTATCAGTTATTTTATTCTTTCTGATCTTATAGTTCATATCAAAAGTCTGAGTATCATCAAGCTCACCGGAAAGTCTTTTTTTGTATTCGTTACTTTTTACTACATTGTGTAACCACTCACGTTGTTCATCACCTACTGCATATGCATTTTGAATCTCAGATTTTAATTCTTCATACTTACCTTCTGGTGAATATGCGTCTCGAAGACCCTGCAAATATTCTAAATTATTTATTTTGAGTGCCAGCAATTTTTCTCTTTCATTATCGCTTAGCTTTCCATAGTTTCCTGCCTTGGACTGAATATCATTAATTTCTTTTTTAAGTTCAACTTCGTTGAGAATTATTTGTGCATGTTCAGAGTTGTCATAATCACTATAAAGTCCAGAGTTAAGAAATTCTTCATATGAAATAGATCGATTCTTCGAATCTTTTGGTAGTGACTCAGATTCCTTCGAAGAAGAAGAAAAATCATGGTGTATATTTTTATTTCCATCTACGTCATAGTTTTTTATACTATCAAAAAGCGCATTTTTTTCTTGGTCTGTACAACTCTGTAAAAATAGTCCTAAACTTGCCACTGAACCTATTTTCAGGTACTTCTTTGCTTTTTCAATAATTCCTTCAATCTTCTTTCGTTTACCATCTTGTTCATTATGTGAGATCTGTTCCATATAGATAGTATAATTAATTAAACAGTAAATGTCAGTAGTTTTAAAGAATCCTAAATTTATAACAAAATCCCAGATTACTCAGTGAGTATCTGGGATGTATCGTACACAGTTTCAAATTGCATTTCAGTACATGCCGACATATCTTCATTAAATCGAACATGTCCTATGAATTTTTCTCCTTTAAGAATACGTGAAAGAATTTCTCCATCAGCTGGCAGCATCTTTTCATAAAGTGATTCGATTTCACTAAGTGGATACCATGTGGGATCAATCATTTCCTTTGTACTTTTAGCTTCTCCTGCAAACTTTGTTGCAATAATGAATACCACTTCGAATTGAGGTGTTTCTGAATCGAAGAAATAGAATTGCACACGCGCGCATGTTTCAAGATCAAG
Source organism: uncultured Candidatus Saccharibacteria bacterium (assembly GCA_964462355.1). Classification (GTDB taxonomy): domain Bacteria; phylum Patescibacteriota; class Minisyncoccia; order Phycocordibacterales; family UBA9973; genus JAGOQQ01. Next base: position 3,992 of record CAYWZM010000045.1, on the reverse strand, counting down.
AGGATGAACGGCAATTCCGTAGCCTGTTTCTTCATATAATTCACGAGAGGCAGTATGTTTAATGGACATGTCGCCTTTTTCTGGTTTTCCTCCAAAGCCATTGAGCTTACCTCTTCCAATCTTGTCGGCCTTGGTTGCAAGAAGCATACTGCCTTCTTTTTTTGGGTATGTTACAGTTGCTAACATTTTATTTTTGATACTACACTGCTTACTCGTACAAGTAAAGGAGACTTATTTCGTGTCCGTACTCATGGATTCGGTCCCGAGTTACTAAGTATAATTTTTCGCTACGCTCAAATTCTACAAAGTACTCCTGACCTGGGCTCGGCATTTTCAAAGTATGAGCTTTGAAAAATATGCCTGCGCCTTTCGAATCCATACGTGAACAAAGCAGTTTGTTCACTGAGGACGGACATATGAAAATAACAGCACCCATGGGCGCTGTTATTTTCATATGTCCGTCCTCATGGATTCGAACCATGGACCCCAGAGGTATAAGCTCTGTGCTCTAACCAACTGAGCTAAGGACGGGTTGGCTACATACGTGCATAGTACTAGATTTTGCGAGTTCTCGCAATTTTGTATAATGCATATATATGATAAACGAATTTGTAGCAAAAAAACTAGGAGAAGTACTTGCGTTTGCAGAAGTAGGAAACGAAACACTCACCAAAGGTAAAGCAGGATTTATTCTTGTCATGGGTGATGAAGAAGTCGAAGGTGCACTCGAGAAAAACAAAACTCATGCCGATGAAATAAAAAAGTTCGCAGAAGAACATTCTGTGTCAGAAATAGTCACGAAGAAGCTCGAATCAACAGGTAAAAAACTTCGAGATATGCGTGACATGTATATTGGCGACGAATGGGACAATCCCACTGAACTTCTTGAGTGGTCATCATTTTTCCATGGAGCAGGTAGTGCGCACTGGGCACTCGTGAAAGGTGCAGGAGAAGGCCTCAACAATGAACTTCTCATCACACTTAGTGAAGAAGCACAAAACTTCCATCATGAAATGCTCGATACAGTATGTAGCGAGCTTGAACAAGTCGGACAAGACAAAAGTGGTCAATAATTCAAAAATAAAATCCCCTCTCGGGGATTTTATTTTTGAATATCATTTACGATATCTACTTTTTCTTGAGTTTCTTTTTTCTTTAGTGGGATAGCGTGTGCTTTCAAGATCTCTTCATACTCTGCTTGTTCAAGCGTTTCTACTTCGATAAGCATTTTCGCAATCGCATCAAGTACTTTTCGATGAGTCGAGAGTACTTCTTTTGCACGCGCGAGTGCGGTATTCATGATAGCCTTCACTTCTCCATCAATTTTTGCTGACATTTCTTCTGAGTATTCTTTGTCATTTACTCCTCGTCCGAAAAGTGTTCGTCCACCATCTGATTCAAGTGCGACTGGCCCAATAGTCTCATTCATTCCCCATCGTGTGACCATTGCGCGCGCAAGTGAGGTCGACACCTGAAGGTCATTTGAAGGTCTAGTGGTAATATCTCCATACACCATTTCTTCTGCTACATATCCTCCTAGCGACATTGCGATATCGTCAAGAAATTCTTTTTTACTTTGGAGGTTTCTATCTTCGAGTGGGAGCTTGAGTGTATAGCCTCCTGCGCGTCCACGAGCCACAATAGACACTTTGTGTACAGGATCAGCATGAGGAAGCACTGATGCAACAAGCGCATGTCCTGCTTCGTGATACGCAGTGAGTTCTTTTTCTTTTGTTGAAAAAATATGACTCTTACGTTCTGGTCCAAGCATGACCTTTTCAATTGATCTAATGAGGTCGTATTGGCCAACAGTTTTTCTATCTTCACGTGCTGCGAGAATTGCAGCTTCGTTCATAAGAGAATACAAATCTGCTCCAGAAAATCCAGGTGTTCGCTCAGCAATTACTTTGAGATTTACATCTTCTGCAAAAGGTTTTTTCTTTGAATGTATTCCGAGAATTTCTTCTCTGTCTTTTCTGTCTGGCAAATCAAGCATTACGCGTCTATCAAAACGTCCTGGGCGAAGCAGTGCAGGATCAAGCACATCACTTCTGTTTGTAGCTGCAATCACGATAACTTTTTCGTTTGGTTCAAAACCATCCATTTCAACAAGTATTTGGTTGAGTGTTTGTTCGCGTTCATCATTTCCTCCACCCACACCTGTACCTCTCACGCGACCTACTGCATCTATTTCATCTATGAAAATAATTGCAGGAGATGCGCGCTTTGCCATTTGGAAAAGATCACGTACTCGTGACGCACCTACTCCAACAAACATTTCAACAAACTCTGATCCAGAAAGATGGAAAAATGGTACACCTGCTTCACCAGCAACTGCACGCGCAAGAAGTGTTTTTCCGGTACCAGGGCTTCCAGTGAGGATAACTCCTTTTGGTATACGCGCTCCAATCTCAAGAAATTTTTTTGGATTTCGAAGAAAATCTACAATTTCTTTAAGTTCTTCTTTTGCTTCACGATTTCCTGCAACATCTTTGAATGTGACTTTGTTGTTTTTGTCATTTGGATCAGTGATTTTTGCTTTTGATTGACCAAAAGAAAACGCTTGCATTCCTGCACCTTTTGCTTGTCGAGTAAGCATCCAAAAGAAAAGTACAATGAAAAGTACTGGAAGTACTATCGGTAAAAGCGCGAGTACCCAATATCCAAAACCACTTTCTGATTTGACGTTGATTGTGACTTTGCCAAGTTGTTCAGGAGTAACACCATATGAAGAAAGTGTTTGTGTGACAGAGGCATCAGTTTCTTTTTTTGTTTTTTCAAGTGCGCCATCTGTTCGCTCTATTGAAAGTGTCTCACCTTCGATGAGAATCGATTTAACCTCGCCTTTGATAACAGACGATGCCACATCAGAAAGCGCAACATCTTTGATTTCCTTTTTTTCTTGGGCGACGAGTGTATACAATGCAGTAAGTGCCATAAAAAAGAGGATGACTGCAACCATTTGGGCTCCCATTTTTGGTGGGTTTTTGCTCTTATTTTTTGGGATTTTTATTTTGGTTTCCATGTGCGGTCATTATACACGGAAGTAGACAAAACATAAACCCTTCTTTATCATGATAGAATCATTTATATGGCAGTATTTGCAACAAACAAAAAAGCATCATTTGACTATGAAGTGCTCGAAAAATTCGAGGCAGGAATTGAACTTCTCGGAAACGAAGTCAAATCAATCAGACTCGGACGCGCGCAAATCTTGGGGAGTTTTGTGCTTATTCGCGGAGGTGAAGCATATATCACAGGACTCGTCATTCCTCCATATCAAACCAACAACACCCAGGCGACATACATCGAAGATCGCACTCGAAAACTTCTTCTTAGTAAAAAACAAATTGCAGGCCTCCAAGAATCACTGAAAAACAAAGGGTTGACACTTATTGCTATTTCATTGTACAATAAAGGTCCTAAGATCAAGATAGAAATTGGTCTTGCAAAAGGAAAAAAGAAGTTTGATAAACGAGAAACTATCAAAAAACGTGATACGGACCGCGAACTTCGTAGAACATTGAAAACAGGAAAGGATAGCTAATAGTGTAGTGAATTGAATTATGCATTGATTTTAATTTTTCTTTTCGCTACAACCTATTCACTATCCGCCAAAATTTGGGGATGCCAGGCATCGACAATTGCTGTCATTCTCTCTTGTGCATGTCGAGTACGTACTAGAATCTCGTAAAACTCTGTACACCTTTCTAAATGGAAAATCATTTAGTTCAGTAAAGTCACCTTACGCAAGTAAGTTTGGTTTTGCTCCAGCATTCGCCTAAGCGCGTCGCTGGTGTCTCTTGTCATGACATCCGATAATGACCAAGAGGCAACATCTTATCGGGTTACGAAATGTGCGTGTTTGACACATTTCCGACAATCATAAAACTCGATTCATATTCATCTTGCGTGTTTCCAAGAATATGAATTTAAACATTTGAAACACGACACACATGTAGAAACATTTGGGAAACACTTTTGCACGCGGG
>CAYWZM010000044.1:0-5951 GCA_964462355.1 uncultured Candidatus Saccharibacteria bacterium | reverse complement strand
AATGCTTTTTGCTGGTCTGTGAGAGTGATCGCTCCGCCTGCAATCGGTGATGCTATAACATCAATGACCTCGACTCCTGCGTCAGATACTGCATGAATAATAGATTTGATGTGTTGATCAAGACATGTTACAAAATGTGTTTTGACTTCGAGTTTGATACCTTTCATTCCTTCTGGACGACCGTAGATTTCTTTTCCATCTATGAGAAATTTCACAGGTATTGTGTGAAGAATTTTTTTGTTCACAGATGTGAGAGATTGTTCACTTTCATCGATAGCTTTTGTGATATCAAGTACCGTGACTTCGCTGTCAGCTTTTGAAATGATTGCGTTTCCTGAGGCATGCTCTGAGGTGAGCCCGGTAGAACTTATTGAGATGAGCGCCTTGCGGACTTTGATACCAGAAGATTTTTCGATGTCGCTTAACGCTTTTCTTAGTGCGCGTACTACTTCTTGTTCGTTGACTATATAACCATATCGAAGACCCGTTGTTGGTGTATACGAAGTAGCAATGATGTGTGGCCACATCTCATTTTTGGTGTGTTCTGCTATTGCAACGCGAATTCCTTGCGTGCCTATGTCTATTCCTATTGTGATATTTTTTGACATGTAAAACAGTGAGTGAGAAAAAAATATCAAAACCTCGCTCGTAGAGAAAATTATTTTCGTGGAAGTACACCGAGCTTCTTTTGATATTTTATTTCTTCATTATCCATTGTACTACCATGATCGTATCCTTTCAAATGAAGCATTCCGTGGATAAGTAGGTATGCGAGAAAATTCTCATAACTTCGGTCAAATTCTTTTGCATCCTTTTTGACTTTCTTGAGGTTAATCACAATTTCTCCAGATGTTTCAGTGAGTGGGAAACTTAGAATGTTTGTCGCATAATCTTTTCCTCGCCACTCTTTGTTGAGTTTTCGACACACTGCTTCTCCTGCAAAAAGGATTGAGAGTTCGTATTCTTTTCCAAGAATAGTATTTTTGAAATCAAGAAAAGACAAGCGTGGAAGCTTGTCTTTCGTAGTTTTCTTCAAATCAAGTGTCTCGTCAGACATAGAAAGTAGGGATTATCGTTCGATCATCTTACCGAGCTTTTTGAGTCGCTCGATTTCTTTTCGCTTAGCCATTTTTTTGAGGGCTGCGTTTTTTTGAGCAAGTTTTGTTGATGGGCGTTGATGGTATCGCTTTGACTTAACTTTTTGGAGAATACCTGATTCTTGCACACGTCGAGTAAAACGGCGAAGTGTGTTCGCGTTGTTTTCGTTTGGATTTTTCTTGATTTCTATTACGGTTGCCATATGTGGGAATAGAATAACATATTTCTGTAAACTACGCAAACCAGCCGCTGACATTGTATGGCAAGCGTGAAGTCTGCGTCAGTTCACGTCCTAAAGTACATCATCTGGATCAATGATAATCCTCATATATGGAGGCTGATTTTCAAGAAGGAGAGACAGAGTTGGATTTAAACGACCCTTTTGGGAAATACTTGAAAGGGTCCATTCAAGGCGAGGTATTTTGAGTACCATTGTGAGCATATAGGTATCTCCGAGTCGTTTTATAAATGAATTACAGTACTCACCTTCAAAATCCTTGAATTCATGAGTGAGACGAACTTGTTCTTTTTCGACCGCGGTAAGATTGCCCGAGACAGAGAGTTTGATGATGGTAGACCACGGAGGGTATTTCAAAATTTTTCTAATTTTCAGTTCTTCTCGATAAAGCTCAAGAAGATTGCTCCCTATGAATGCTTTGAGTACATCGTTGTCTGGATATTTTGTTTGAATCAATGTGAGATGATCTGAAAGATTGTGAAGTGTATAAAGCACAAACAACGCCTTTTCGTTTATTCGAAAACTCGGAATTGAAAAAAGAGAGTCAAACGATACGACAGCTGTCAGTCGGACCTTGTGTTTGAGATAGTTGAATACGACTTCTGTGCCAATCGCGATTGCGCGAGGTTCTTTGTAAAATTGTTTTGCTAATGCGTCACCTTTTTTGCGTGTTGTAATTGAATCTTTATCAAATATATACAATGGCGTATCAGGAAAAAGTGCTTTGAGCTCTTCTAGTACACGCTCGGTACCAATACCAAGTGGTGCAAGATTCCATCCTCCACAGACTCCACAATTGATATGACTATCTGATTCTTGTCCGCATTTGTTGCACATAAAAACTCTCGATTCTGGAGTCGCACCTTTGTATAGTACAAGTGGCGCATTACATTTTTGGCAAGGGAGTGTGGTGCCACAATCATTGCAGACCGTAAGTGGTGCAAGTCCCTTTCGTAATGTAAAAAGTACACAATGTCCGTTGTACTCCATTGTTTTCTTTATTTCGTGTACAAGTTCATCTGAGAGTGCGCGCCATTCAACTTTTTTTGCCTGTCTGAAACCTTGTTCGGTTTTTTCATTTCTGGTATCGACAAGTTTGAGTCGTTCACTTGATGTCATGCGAAATATTGGCGGAGCGATTTCACCGAGCTCACCGTTGTCTTTTCGGAGAAGTGTTTCTGGGCGGAGAAGTGTGTCTCCGAGAATGAATTTCATTTTTGCATGACGAGCATACAGTTCGGCAAAAATACGCGCATCTATATACGGACGGCGGAGTGATTTGAATGCACTTGAGCTTTCGCGCTCTATGATGAGTGTACCTATATCATGACGTGGAATTCCGAGGAATGAAGGTGTGATAAGAAGTAGTACGGGATGTGTTTCACCACGAAGTTTTTTGAGGTGTTCGAGTTGAGCTGACTCACGCTCATCACTATGAAAAATAAATGTGTATTCCTCAATTCCTTTTTTGAGTGCATCTTTGTAGTGCTCGATGTCGTGAATTGTTGGCAAGCAAATAATTACTGATTGTTTCTTTGCAAATGATTCACGCACGTATGTCTTGTAGTATGAGATTCGATCTTCAAATGATGACTGAAAGATAAGTCGCTCACTCATGATTCCATCGTCGACAACTTCTTTGTATTGGATTTTCTTTTGAACAGGTTCTTTGAGTAGTGTTTCGGATAAAAGAGATGAAAGCACGATGCCTGTGTGCGATGCGAGATATTCTTTTATTTCTTTGACTGCTGACAAAAATGCAGGTGGTAGAGAAGATGGACCTTTAACGCTGTCAATTTTCTTCATCACAAAACTTGCTGATTTTACGTCAGCCTTTTCAATTTCTGCATCACCGATCTCTATGACAATTCCAGAGATATGTTTTTTTCGAACGGGAATACTTACAATATCTCCGATGTCGACTTCTTTAGCGGTAAAGTAGGTCAGGTGTTCTTTTGTTACCCCTTTGGCAAGAGGAAGTACCTTGACGACTTTCATTAATAGTAGCCTAGCATATTTTGATGAATTCGGTAGCTTCACGTATGAGGTACTTTGTTGTGAAATAAAATGAGTTTTTTGCCATTTTTGTGTAGTAATTTAGTTTTTTGTCTAGATACTGTTGCATCTCAAGATGTGTTATACTCACTCCACTAACACTCTTTGTTATGGGACTTTTTTCGAAGAAAATCGGTATCGACCTCGGTACTGCTAATACACTTGTCTTTTTCCCCGGAAAGGGGATTGTTCTTAATGAACCATCTGTCGTGGCAGTATCAGAGCTCGATAACAAGATCCTTGCTATCGGAATTGAGGCAAAAGAAATGATCGGACGAACTCCAGAAAGCATCATTGCGTATCGACCACTCAAAGATGGTGTGATTGCTGATTATCGAATCACCGAGGCAATGCTTCGTTATTTCATTACAAAAGCACTTGGTCCATTCAATCTATTTAAACCAGATGTTATGGTGTCTGTGCCTGCAGGTGTGACATCTACCGAAAGACGAGCGGTGATTGAAGCCACAATCAAAGCTGGTGCCAGAAATGCATATGTCGTCAAAGAACCAATTTTGGCTGCGATTGGCGCAGGAATTCCTATTCATGAATCTCTTGGTCATATGATTGTTGATATCGGAGGTGGTACGACAGACGTCGCCGTGATTTCTCTCGGAGGAATTGTGGCATCGACTTCTGTAAAATGCGCAGGTAACAAAATCGACCAAGCAATCGCTGACTATATTAAAAAGACATTCAACCTTGCGATTGGAGATAAAACCGCTGAATACGTAAAAATAAAAATTGGTGCAGCAGTGCCACTCGAAGAAGAGCTCACTATTACCATAAAAGGTCGTGACTTCATACAAGGTTTGCCACGATCAGTTCAGATTTCGACAAATGAAATTGTTCGTGCAATCGACAAAGAACTTCGCAACATCGTCAAGGCAATCAAAGACGTACTCCAAGAGACTCCACCAGAACTCGCGTCTGATATAATTGATCAAGGTATTATTATGACAGGTGGCACATCTCAACTCCGAGGACTTCCTGAGCTTGTTTATCGAAAAACTGGAGTGAAGGCAGTGCTCGCAGATGATGCGCTTTATTGTGTAGCAAAAGGAACAGGTATTGCATTGGATCACTTAGATACCTACAAAAAAGCCATTATAAGTAAAAAATAATCATTGCTTATGAAAGAAGCATGTGAGAGTAATTTTGGAAATACACTTCATCATGCATACTGCATAGAAGGTGGGCGAGATTCAGTTCCTTTTATCGAAGGGTATATTCGAAGTCTGTCTGGAGAACATGCGCATGTGTTGGTCCAATCATTTGGACTCTTTGGTGTTGATGAAGCGAGAACACTTTCAAAATCATCAAGTCTCTCAGCAACAAGTGATTCTCCTCACATTGAATTGGTCTACGCAGATATGTTTTCAGTTGAAGCACAAAATGCACTTTTGAAAGCAATTGAAGAACCTGCGCACCATACTCATTATATTTTTGTTACACCTCGACTTGATAAACTGCTTCCTACGCTTTTGTCTCGAAGTATTTCATTTTCTTTACTCAATGAGAATATTGATTCTGAGTCCGTGCTTGAAATGAGAGAATTTTTGGGTGCGGGACGAGTGACACGAATGTCTATTGTTGCACGCTACATAAAAGATCATGAAGATGAAGAAGGCGAGACATCACGACGCGCACTCGATGATTTTTTTGAAAGAATGATTACATATATTTCAACAATAGAATCAAAAGATAAAAGTCAGGCACTTTCTGTGCTTATGAATGCACGAAGCTTCATTCAGCACAAAGGTTCCTCACAGAAAATGATTGCAGAATATGTGGGGCTTATGATTCCGGAGTATTTTAAATAAGGTGGGAATGCGTTATAATCAGAACGCGAGACGTAAAAGATATAAAGAATAAATCTCACGTTTTAAGTTTTTAAATTCAGTAAGAAAATGTTTTATTTCTCACTCTTTCTCTTTATAAAACACGCATAAAATTCTGGTGAATTTTTGCTATACTCGCGCCGTCGCGCTCCGTAATGTTTTAAAAGAGAAAGAGCACTGTTTTTTTAAAAAAATTATTAATTACTTATTATTACTACTAATTTATGTACAACATCGCACAATTTAAACAAGAACTTAAAAAAGTTGAAGAATGGTTGCAAAAAGAATATTCGCAAGTTCACACAGGACGCGCAACGCCGATGCTTCTTGATTCGGTGATGGTTGAAAGCTATGGACAAAAAATGCCACTTAAGAATGTTGCATCAGTAGTGATTGAAGACCCAAAAACACTTCGCATTGCTCCGTGGGATAAATCACTCGTCAAAGAGGTTGAGCGAGCAATTGCAGCATCAAATCTTGGACTTTCTCTTGCGGTTGACTCAGATGGTCTACGTGCGATTTTTCCAATGCTTACAGGTGAGCGTCGCGCACAACTCGTAAAGCTTTTAAAAGAAAAACTCGAGGATGCACGAATTTCTGTGAGAAAAGAACGTGAAGGAGCGCTTTCCGATGTAAAGAGTCTCGAGCTTCCAAAAGATGATGAATTCCGTGTGAAAGAAGATATTCAGAAAGTTGTAGACGAAACCAATAGTTCGCTC
>CAYWZM010000043.1:0-6416 GCA_964462355.1 uncultured Candidatus Saccharibacteria bacterium | reverse complement strand
TTTGGAGACCAAACAAAAGGTTTGATTGGGCAATGTGTAGACGAAGTTGCAGCAGTTACAGACCCTGGACTCAAAATTCGCTTTCAGTACCCATCAAATCTGCTCTCTCTGTCAATACAAAACTCATATACACCAGGACCTGCACAAACAGTGGTAGACTCTGCAGGATATCCAGGACCCGAACTACGAGAGCCGACGTACCTCAAAAACATACCACTTGCTTCAGGTCTTGGTTTTATGGGTTACGTATCATACGGAAGTGATGGAAATTGTAGTCCTGCAAGTCCATATATTCATGTTACAGACATCATAAACCTTACAGACTGTGACACGACTGCAGTATTTGAAAACACGATTGGAATATATTAATAATAAAAACACCGCAGCACGCGGTGTTTTTATTATTCACACAAAATATCGAGCTCTTACACTTTTGTAATGCTATAATAAAAAGCATAGTTGGACACGTGTGCCTTCATTCATGAACAAACATTTCTTTTTAAACAAATGGATGAAAAAAATCCCTCACACACTTGCGGGGAAGGTGTGTGGTTTTGTGTTTTTTGCTCTCATGATTTTTGGAGGTTTTCTTGGAAACACCACTCCAGTCTTTGCACAACAAGTCTCACTTCAAACCTCTGGTGATGCACCTCAATTAGACAGCGCAACAGGAAAATATACTTGGAAAATACATGTCAATGGACAAAATGTCCCAGCTGGTTCACCAATAAATGTCATCATTAAACAAAGCGGTACAGCATTTGCAAATACCACAGTCACTCTTCCACCTCCTCCTCAAATACAAACAGCAGAATACGTTGCCTCAAATCTAAATCCAGGCTCAAACTACAGCGTGTTTGCTGAATATAATGCAAACGTATCTAATGTCACCTCAATAACAACACCAACATCACAACAAACAGGGAACACTCAAAATCAAACTACACCCCCTATACCATCTTCTGATGGAGGAATTCCAAAATGTTGGTTAGGATTAACAGAAGGTGTGAGTGTGGCGGGCTGTGCAGCACAGATTGTGTATTATATTATCTTTGTACCAACCTCATTCATCCTTGCACTCTCTGGTCAATTCATGGATTTCTTACTTGCCTACACACTCGACAGCAGCTCATATAGCATGGGAAATTTCGTAGGTCAGGGGTGGAAACTTGTACGCGACCTCACAAACATTCTATTTATTTTCATTCTTGTCTCAATTGGAATAGGTACAATTATTGGAAATGCAAAACTCGGCGACAAAAAACTCATAGGGTGGGTTATTATTGTTGCACTTCTCATAAATTTCAGCTTGTTCTTTACCAAAGTCCTTATTGATGCAGGAAACATTCTCGGAACTGTGTTTTATTCAGCAATGGGAGTAAAAGCATCAGATACAACAAGTGCAATCACCAACAACGACCTTTTTGCATCATCAAACAAAAAAGCAATCTCTGTAGGAATCGTGAGCAAATTCAATCCTCAGACAATCTTTAATGAAACAAACAGTTTGAGCATCAATGTACCTGATCCAGCTGGTGTTGGCACACCTACAGATACTGGCACACCCCCTGGATGGTTTATGATGATTTCACTGATACTTTCTGTTATAAACATCGTCACTGCATATGCATTTTTTGTGGTAGGACTTTTGTTTGTAGGACGAGTGGTAGGACTTTGGATGGCGATGATACTTTCACCACTTGCATTTATGTCACTTGCAGTGCCATCATACATGGGCTTTATTTTCTCAGAATACAAATTTGGTTCTTGGGCAGAAAAAGTGGCTAAACTATCATTTTCAGCGCCAGTCTTTCTCTTTTTCTTGTACGTAATACTTTCATTCTTGAATCAAGGATTTCTCACTCAAGCAATAAGTGTATCGTCAAACATGACCACAATCGAGAAATTTATCAGTATTCTCGTACCATTCGTCATCATCACTATGCTTATCTTGAAAGCAAAAGATGTCACAGTGAAAATGTCTGACGAAATCGGTAAAAAATTTGCGTCATGGGGAGAAAGTCTTGGGTCGCTTGCTGTCGGAGGCGCACTTGCAATCGGAACAGGTGGCGCAGCACTTGCAATGCGAGGAACTGTCGGAAGAGGGGCGATGGCGCTTTCACGAAGTCAAACTCTTCAAAATGCAAAATCAAAAACAGGTCTCACTGGACTTGCAGCACGACTTACACTTCGAGGAACAGACAAACTTTCAAAAGCAACATTCGATGCTCGAAATACTGCTGCTGCTGACGCACTCAAAAAATCACCACTTGGTTTTGATCTAAAGAAAAACGCATTGGGTAATGCATTCTTGGGTACTGATGACAAAAACCGCGGACTATTTGGCTCAACAAGTGGCGGACTTGAAGGAATGAACAAGCGCCGTGAAGCTGACATTGTAAAAGAAGCAGAAGAAAGACAATTGAAAGGGCTTGCGTTTGAAAACCAAAACACAAGAGCAAAGGAGTATAAGGAAAGTAAAGAGAAGGCAATAGCTGATCAAACAAGTCTTAATGCAGCTGCTGAAGCTACGGTACCAAAAGCAACATATGAATCAGACAGAAACAGAAAAATTGCAGCAGATATTGCTAGAGGTGTAATAAGCAGCAAAGATGAATTCAACGAAGAAGCTTATAAAGAAACATATTTTGGATCAGTAGGGTATAAAAGCATTGATAGTGTCACAAATAAGATCAAAGAAGATTGGGAAAAAAAATATGGGGATCGTTCAACTTTGTCTGGCACGGAATACAACGCCGATGTTGTCAAAGAATTCAAACAAGAAGTTGAAAAAGGAAATTACGGAGTGGGTGGAGTTATCAAAAAATCTATTGAGAACAAAACTGGAGTTGATCTAAATCAAAAACTAATCCCAGGATACGAGAAAGCAGGCATTGTCGGCGCAGCAGCAACAATGGGAGGAACACCTGTGGTAGCTCCACTTGTAGGAGCAGTAGCAATTGCACGAGGAGTGGGTGGGTTTGAAAAAAATGAACGAACAAGCGCACTCAAAGCAATCGATAAAAAGTTCAACAACAAAGACCTTGAATCAGTCACGAGTGAGCTTAAGAAAATCGATGATGATATCAAAAAATTCCTTATTGCATCAGGTCTTAATGAAGATGCAATAAAAAATCTCACTGATTTTGAAAAAGGAAATAGTCTCACCGCAATCAGAAAAGAAAAAGAAAAAGAATTAAGCGAAAAGAAATTTGAACGAGATTCATTGCATGAACAATTCAAAAGAGAAACTGACGCAACAAAAAAAGCGACTCTCAAGAATAAAATTCTTGACTTGGATGCAGAACAATCAAACCTCCGTGATGAAATTGATGACCTAAAAAATCTCTTCACACGCAAAGAAAAGAAAACGGAACAAAAGGAGAAGATTGAAAACAAAATGAATCCAAAAGATGACAAAAAATAATATACAATAAAAATGTATGGAAATAACACCAGATACAATTGAAAAAGGTTTTGAGTCAATGCCACCAGAACTACGCAAGGCAGTACGAGAAGTAGACGTCTCAAAAACCTTGCATGAGATATGTCAAAAATATCATTTGCATATGGATATAGAAGGGTCTATTGTTTCTGAAGCATGGTATGTAATCCTAGGATTCAAACAAGCTGAGGATTTTAGTAAAGAGGTCGGAAAAGTAGCACTCATACCTCAAGATCAATTTAGCGCACTGCTCTCTGAAATAAACGATCACGTGTTTGCAAAAATCCGCGCTCGTGTCCTCGAAATCCGACAACAACTTCAAGATGAAGCCGAACTTGAAAACCAACTGGAGGCTTCAAAATCTGAAGAAGAACTATTTCATGAATCAGGAGTTGAATTAGAACAATCAGTTCAAAAAACTCGACCAAGCGACTCAGTTATACCCAATCAAGTTCTTGCTCGAGAAGACATGCTTGCACAAATTGAAACACCAACACCGAGCACACCCACAACCCTTTCATCGGTAAAACTAGAAGCTCCTCATGGGCTACCGCCAACACAGCGCACGATGTCTCTCGAAAAACCTCCACTTCCAGGAAGCACACCACCTCCACCACCAAGGAGTGCTGACCCTTACAAAGAACCAATAGGGTAACAATAAAAAACCGACACACATGTGTCGGTTTTTTATTGTCCTTGATTGTTTTTGTTTGTATCGAGAATGTCCAAACTCCAAGAAATATCTTTGAGCTTACTATCAGAGAGATGTGGGACAAGGCCCTGAGTAGACACGGTTGGCTGTTGCTCTTTTTGCTGACTCGGCTTTTTGGGTGTTTTTTTCCAAAGATAGAGTTTGTTTTGAAAAAAGTATTTGATTGAAGCTTCTAGAATAAAGATAAATGGTTTGCCGTTGACTTCATAAAAGGTGAGTGCGAGCGCTATTCCAGCAACAGGAATAATAAAAAGAAATGCAATAAAAAACGGGAGTGCTTTGTAGAGAATAAAGCATATACCTGCACCTCCTACTAAATAAATAAATTGTTTAAACGTAAAAGGTCCAAAAATTTTATCTTCAACGTCAATAAATTGTGGAACTCGAAATCGCATATAATTATAGTATAAAGGTGAAAGGACAAAGTTCAAAATGAGATAGGGAAAATATAATTATATTTAATTATGAAAATAGTTTATTTCTCACTCGTTCTCTTTTAAAACTCGCGTATTTTACTGGTGTAAAATCGCTATACTCGCGCCGTCGCGCTCCGTAATGTTTTAAAAGAAAACGAGTACTGTTTTTAAAAAACAGTACTAAGGAATACCAAATGTACAGATTCTACACCAACGCACCATTGATTTTCTTTGTAATTTTGGTTTCAAAAAACGAGAATCCTCCTTATTTGGAACATTGCGCAAGACTGACGAGTCGAGCATAGCAAAAATTCAACAGAATTTTATGCGTGTTCTAAATGAGGAGGATTGGAAAGAAAAAAATAATTAATTAAACATAACACTTTCCTATTTCACTTTGAACTTTGTCCTTTCACCTTTATACTATAGGTATGCCCGTTTCATCTAAAGCAACTCAAGAATTTGTACCAGTAAAAGAAGTACGAAATGGTATTGTCGTTCTCAAAGACGGAGGATTACGATCTGTGCTTATGGCATCATCGGTTAATCTTGCACTCAAATCACAAGATGAGCAACATGCAGTACTCTACCAATTTCAATCTTTTCTCAATTCATTAGATTTTTCTGTACAAATACTCGTCCAGTCACGACGACTCGATATTCGGCCATACCTCCTCATGCTTGAAAATAGAATGCAAGAACAAACAGAACCTCTCTTAAAAGTCCAAACACGTGAGTATATCGGTTTTATACGGTCATTTACTGAACAAGTGAGCATTATGACAAAAAGTTTTTATATTGTTGTTCCATACACAGCACCAGTACTTGGAACAGGTGGCGGAGGTCTCAAGAGTTTTCTTCCGGGAACACCTAAAACAACTCAATCACAAGACGAAACACTCGCATTCGAAGAAAGCCGTACACAACTCGAACAACGAGTAGGTGTAGTTCAAGAAGGATTGAGTAGAACAGGTATACGCTCAGTACAACTCGGAACAGAAGAAGTAGTAGAGCTCCTCTACAAGACATTTAACCCAGGAGAAACTACCGCATCAATAAAATTTTAAAATAGTGAGATATACTAACAACAGTACATATTAGAAATAAACACGAGGGTTACATTACTCGTACGACACACATGGGAATCTTTGATTCATTGTTCGGAAAAAAGAAAGAGCAGAATGTTGCACCTGTGTTACCAGGGGAGATTTACGAAGCGGCAACACTTGAGTTTCAAGACATTATTGCTCCTTCTGCGCTTAAAATTGACCAAAAAAATCTAAATCTTGGAGAAAAAGTTTCTCGAACGTTTTTTGTGATTTCATACCCTCGATTCCTCACAGACAACTGGTTTACTCCTATCATCAACCTCGACAAAGTATTTGATATATCTATATACATACACCCAATCGACACCGCAAAGATACTTCGTCAGTTTCAAAAAAAGGTTGCCGAAGTTCAGAGTCAGATAAACATTCGCGAATCAAAAGGTCTCGTGCGTGACCCTGTGCTTGATACTGCATATCAAGATCTTGAATCTCTCCGTGACTCACTCCAGCAAGCACAAGAAAAAATGTTTGAATTTGGTCTTTACATCACTATTTATGCAAATGACGAAACAGAATTGTTCAAGGTTGAAAGTGAAATAAAATCTATTCTTGAAGCAAAACAGGTATATATCAAACCAGCATTATTTCAACAAGAAGAAGGGTTTAAAAGCTCGCTCCCAATCGGAACTGACCTTCTCGGTGTTCATCAAAAGCTCAATTCCGAACCACTTTCATCAATCTTTCCGTTTGTATCGTTTGACCTCACATCAGACAAAGGAATTCTTTATGGGGTA
>CAYWZM010000042.1:0-6422 GCA_964462355.1 uncultured Candidatus Saccharibacteria bacterium | reverse complement strand
AGGTATGACAAAACAACTCGCACAAAATCCTACAGTCATAGATGTGCGCGGAACAAAAATTGGATTTCTTGGATTTACAGACGTAGGTCCTACATGGCTCGAAGCAACAGATACACGGGCAGGAATACTTCTTGCAAATGATCCAAATTTTTCAACAATAATCAGCAATGCGCGATCACAGGTAGATTTTCTCATTGTTTCAATTCACTGGGGCGAAGAATACTCACCTCACAACTCTCGACAAACCACTCTTGCGCACAGCGCGATTGATGCAGGTGCAGATGCTATCATAGGACATCATCCTCACGTCGAGCAAGCAACCGAATGGTACAAGGATAAATTTATTGCATACTCACTCGGAAATTTCATTTTTGATCAATACTTTAGCCCTGAAACAATGACAGGACTTTCTGTAGTACTTTCTTACTCGCCAGCAGACAACACACTTTCAGTTAAAAAATACGACTCGCCACTCTCACCACAGTTTCAACCACTCGGACTCATAGAAAGAAAATAAAAAAGCCGCAGAGAATATTTCTGCGGCGTACGAAGTGCTTTTATCTGTGGACTCGGGACAACTTTTGTGTCAACGGGCCGTGTGCCCCATACAGGTGTGTAATTTCTATCTGCAATCAGTACGTATAATCCATCTATTATAACAGCAAAATATTCTTCCTGTGCATACATTTTCCTTTTTTCAACAGGATATTCTGTTGAATTAATTGTAACTTGTGGTACATATCCTGTTACCGACACAGTCTCAGCTTTTAAAAGCAATTCAACAAGAGACGAATCACTCAGAGCAAAATATGATGAATCACTCAAAGAAAGTACGAGTGATGTGCGAATCATATCAAAATAATGATGACTATAGCCTGACTTCAAAGATATTTTCCATTCTTTGATGTTTTTTTCCTTTTGGGGATCCCGAAAATTGTCATTAAAAAAATACATTAATAATGCCATGACCGTCCCTGCACAAATTACTGCAACGCATGCATACATTACCCCTCGCCTCTCTGATGTCTTTTGTTTCGAATTCATATGAAGTTGTTTTTTGGTTTACATCGAGAATACAGTACTTATAAAAAATAGTCAAAAAATAAAAATGGGTCGTTTGCGAAAGCAAACGACCCAAAGAAAGAACTCAACTTCACTACTTTTGTTCCCCCGCTTCTGTTTTCTCTTCCGGTTTTTGAGTTGCAACAACAAGGGCTTCTTCTTTTCCTGTACCTTTTCCTGAATTTTTCAGATGAACTTCATGACCATGTGCCACATAGTCCAAATCCGTTGTTCCTGTTTGTTGCATCGTATTCATCAGATCTTTTAAATGATTTACAACATCTGGTTGTAGCGGAGTTGCTGATGCTACAGGAGTCGCAGTTGCTGCTGGAGCAGTAGTTGTGACAGGTGCCTGGACTACCGGAGCAGGCGACATTGGAGCAGGAGTGATTGCAGCAGGCGTGCTTCCACGTGGTTTTTGGTTAAACAACCACCACAGAAACCACAGAGCAAGTGCCACGAGGATGATTGCAAAAAGTATCTGAAACAAATCCCCGAGCCAACCAAATCCATCTGCTGATACAGAATCCGAATCATTACTTCCGCCGACGTGAGCTTTGTCGAGATTTTGTCTGTATACATACCCCAGACTTTTTAAAGAGTCATCGGAAATGTATGCACTGTTATACGCAAAAAAATACTTTTCAACAGAGTCAACGGCAATCAACTTGTCGTACTTTAAACGCTTCCCTGACTCACAGGAGTACCTCGGAGATGTTAGGGGCGATGGCACTTGTATTGAAGTGTCAATTTGCACACTGATTCCAAGACCAGGACCAGGAAGTGGACCAAGTTCACCAGACGAGCAAGAGCTCATCATCGCAATCATTGCAGCAAGGATGGCAACCATCCACAGGAATTCTTTTTTCATGATTTTTTCTTTTTTAAGGTTTCTGATTGAATTTTATCACAAAATAACACATTTGTCAATATATATAAAAACCCTAGAATTTCTAGGGTTTTTATATAGTATGGCTATTTTGCTACTTTTACTGCTTCATCAAACTGTATTGAAAGGAGTTTTGACCCTCCGTCTGCACCCACTGTCACACCATAGAGGACATCTGCTCGTGACATTGTCTCACGATTGTGAGTCACCACAAGAAGCTGAGAAAATTCAGACAATCGCTCAATCATGTCTCCATAGCGCCTAGAATTTGCTTCATCGAGCGCTGCGTCGGTTTCGTCGAGCACCAGAAACGGTGGCGGATTGACTTGTGTGATTGCAAAGAGGAGCGCGATTGATGTGAGAGAGCGCTCTCCTCCAGAAAGCATCGAGAGTTCTTTTACTTTCTTTTGTGGAAGTGACACATTGATATCAATACCATGTTCGAAAACTTCTTCTTCTGCTTCTACATCACTCATCTCTTCTTCGTCTTCACCTTTCTTTTTCTTTTTTGGTTCTGCCACAAGCGAGAGAAATGCAGTACCTCCACCAAACATCACACTGAAAAATGTTTGAAACTCTTTATTGATTTTGTCGATACCTTCCTTAAATTCCTGATCAAGCTTTTCTTTGAGTTCACGAATAAGTGATTCGAGTGACTCCATACTCTTGGTAAGGTCTTCAACTTCTTTTGACAAGAAACTATCGCGTTCGGTGACATCTTTGTATTCTGTGATTACATCACCTCCTCCACCGGCACCAATATCTTCGAGTTTAATTTTTATTCTCTCAATCTTTCTTCTTCGTTCTTCTTGAAGTGTGTCTGTGTCGTCCAAAGATATATCGAGTTGTTTATACGAAAGCACGCTTTGACCAATAAGTACTCCCGCTTCGCGAACTTCTTCTACAAAACGTTGTTCTCGTGATTCGAGCTGTTCTCTTCGTACAGACAGAAGTGTTTTTTCGGAAACAAGCTCATTTTTCTTCATCATGATTTCGTATCGAGCACGATCTTTTTCACGATTAGCATGTGACTGCTCACGGATAAGTGAATCAATATGAGAAATTTGAGATGAAAGAACTTTTTCTTTTTCAGAAAGTGTGCGGATTTCTTGAGCAATTTGCTCATGAGAACTTCGAAGCTCATCAATCACCTTAGCGACAGAATCATTATCTGTGCCATCTTCGTGTGTCGAAGTGTCTTCTGAAATAATTCGCTTCAAAGAGTCTTTGAGAGCACGGAGTGTGGAAAGAAGTGTATCTGTTGTGTGGAGAGTCGCATCAGAAAGCGAACGTTCTATATCATCAATCAATCGCACAACGTCATTCCTGCCAACAATAAAAGATTCCTTATGTTCAGGTGTTTTAGGCTTTGATGCCTCGTGTTCTTTCATTTCAATCATTCCTTCGATTCGGCCGATTTTTCGAGTAAGCTCATCAATAAGACGACGAGTTGCTTCAAGTTCTTTATTTTTTTCTTCGCGCTCTTGAGAATGTGCATCAGAAGATACTACAGACTCCTCAGAACCCACACCAGAAAGTGCAGTATCAAACTCATCAAGTTTTTTCTGCAGGATATTTTCTTCCTCAACAAGCGTATGTTTTGTTTTCTTGAGAGACTCCTCTTCTCTTTTGAGATATTCTCCATAAAGTGTCTCGAGTTCGCTTCGCATTGATTCTGCTTTTTCGATTTTTTCTACTTGTTTTTTGAGATACACAATATGCGGAGCAATTTCTCGGCGAAGCAAACCAACTTCTTTTATGTTTGCGCGAGTGCGTTCTAGTTTGCGCTCACTTTCTTTGAGACGGTATTGATAGACTTTCAATCCAAGTGCATCTTCAACCATCTGCCGGCGATCACGAGAAGATGCCGAAAGGATACGATCTGCTTCACCTTGCGAAATAATGTGATGCCCAGATGATCCAATATGAACACGTGAAAGAATCTCGAGAACATCTTTGAGTCTTACTTCACTTCCGTTCACAAGATATTTGTTTGCGCCATCGGCATACACTTCTCGAGAAATAACAATTTCATCAAAATCCAATTTGATACTATCCGAAAGCTGACCTTCAGAAAAAATTCTTTTTCCGTTATCAAACACAATAGATACAGACGCACGAGAGAGTTTTGCAAGAACTTTTGACCCCTTAAAAATTAGGTCGCTTCCATTTTTTCCTCGAAGTGATTTCATTGACTGCTCACCGAGTACAAAGCGAATAGCCTCAACAACGTTTGATTTTCCAGATCCATTTGGACCAACAATCGCAGTCACCGAAGAAGTGAAATCGAGTTTTGATTTCTTTGCAAATGACTTAAATCCTGCAATCTCTAAGCTTTTAAGCATGTGATACTATTTTACTTTAAAAACAAACAACTTTCCAGTTGGTAACCACTTGTTCCCCACACAGACAACTATTCGTTTTAAAAACATTACGCAAGGACGACGGTCCGAGTATAGCAATCCATCACCAGATGGATATGCGTGTTTTTAAAACGAATAGTATAAATTTAGTCATTCCAATCATTTTTCTCGAGTGCTTCGCGGGCAGCAACCTGTTCAGCCTCTTGTTTTGATTTTCCTTTACCTGAAGCAATAAGCTCACCATCAAAATAGATTCCAACATTAAATCTCTTGTCATGATCTGGACCAGACTGAGAAATAACTTTATATGAAGGAGTAACTCCAACATGTTCTTGAGCTTTTTCTTGTATTAGACTTTTTGCATCTCGCCACAATTTTTTTGCAACAATTTCATCAACACGAGGAAGAAGTGTGTGCATGATAAATCGATCAGCAACCTCATACCCTTGATCAAGATACACAGCACCAACATATGCTTCGTAGGTGTTTGCAAGAATGTATTGTCGAGCTTTTCCTGTATCTTTTGATTCCCCTTTTGAAAGGAGGAGAAAATCATTCATACCGAGCTCAAGCGCTACTTCTGAAATAATCACCGCATTCACAAGAGCCGACCGATACGCAGTGAGCTCACCTTCGTTTCTTGATGGAAATTTTTTATACAAAAAATCAGTTACCGAAAGCTCGAGTACCGCATCACCGAGAAATTCAAGTCGTTCATTGTGTTCAAATCCGTTACTTGGATTTTCATTTATATATGATCGATGAACAAACGCCTGTTTAAGTAAGTGTTTGTCTTTAAAAACTATATTCATTTTTTCTTCAAATTCTCCGAAGTCTATCATCATAACACTCGTATGCCATGAAATATGAACTAAGAATGAATAGCACTATGTGCATTCATTCACAATTCTTATTGCACGAAATTATCACCAATAAAGAAAGAACAAAGACAGGAGGATACTACTCACTTGTTTCTGTAATAAATGAAATTGCTTGAATCATAAATCCAAGTACATCATCATAAATAGTGAGTCCTTCTATTTCAGAAATTTCAAACCACTGTGCATCCTTGAGACCTCCTGATACAGAATGGAGGACGAGAGGTACATATGGTGCCTTTGCAAGAAAATACGATACTTGTTTTCGAATCTCGCCTTTTTCTGGATGGTGAGCAATATACTCATTTTCTCCGAGTTTTTTGACAATCTCAATATCAAGACCAATTTCTTCTTTTACCTCACGAACTGTTCCTTCTTCTGGGGTTTCTCCTTCATCTATTCCACCCTTCGATAGTGTCCATCGCCCAAACACATCGTACACCATTGCAAACCGAACAACATCATTCTCATCAATTGAATAAATGATTGCACCTCCCTTCTTTTCGATAGGAAGTTTTTCGTATGGAACTTTCTCAGGTGAGGCTTTCTTCTTACCAATATCATCCTTACCTGGCTCACCAATTTCTTTATATACAGCACCGAGAACTCCATTCACAAACTTTCCAGAATTCTCTCCTCCAAATGTCTTAGCAAGTTCGATTGCTTCATTTATAGCAACTTTCGGTGGCACTTCTTGCCTGTCACCAAACAAAAGTTCGACTAGTCCGATACGAAGAACATTTCGATCAACGACCGAAATTTTATCAATTGGCCAATCTGGTGCTGCTTTCTCGATGATGTCATCAATAATCTTTTTCTTCTTTACTACCAAATCAGAAAGAGTCGACATAAATGTCATGTCGTTTAATCCGGGACCAAATTCGAGAGTATTACGAGTTAAGATATCATTAATATCCTCATCAGAATGAGAACCGAAATCCCACTCAAAGAGTGATTGTAAAACTATTGAACGTGAGAGGTGCCTATTTGCCATAAAAGAACAAGTGAATTAATAACTACTAGTTTTTTGCTTTTTTAAGCTTTTTTTCTACTTTCTTGACCACATCAATAACCTTTCGTCCTTTGTACATCCCTGTCTTCATGTCTACATGGTGGCGAAGGTGTGTACTTCCTGACTCCTTATCAACTCCAAGATTAATAGCCGAAAGCGCATGGTGCGACCGGCGGTTTTTTGTGTGGGCACGAGTATGTCTCATTCGTACTGTCATA
>CAYWZM010000041.1:0-6627 GCA_964462355.1 uncultured Candidatus Saccharibacteria bacterium | reverse complement strand
CATCATCTTCAAGTGTACATTGTTCTGTACAGTTTTCACCGCCATCACATTGTTCACCTTCTTCAACTATATCGTTTCCGCAGATTGGATCTTCCTCAACACACTGCTCTGTTGGTTCGTAGTGAACATAAAATGCATCATCTGCAGAATCAGTTGAGAACCAGAAATGAGCATTTCCATCTGCCATCCAGTATTCATCATTTGTTGGACTGTATGGGAATGGAGAGTATGATCCATCTGTAGGTCGTTCTACTTTGTTGTTACCAGAAAGATCGTTTTCGAGTGAAATAATTGTTCCATTTGAAAGCTCAACATATCCATCAACATGTTCTCGATTTCCTTGTTGTTGAGTAAATTGACTTTGGAGGAGTACACGGAGTTTGTTGTCTGCGTATCTCTGCACAGCGACACCTGGTACGTTGTCATAATTTCCTTCCATTACAGGATCAACAACATTGAGTGGGAACCATGTTCCTGACGCAACTCCAGTTGTGCCACCGACAAACACATTTGATGACGCATCACCATTTCCACCAAATCCAAATTTGTTTGTGTTTGCAAAATTTTCAATAACTACACGTGCCATAAGAGGCTCTAGTGTACATTCTCCATCATCTTCAAGTGTACATTGTTCTGTACAGTTTTCACCGCCATCACATTGTTCTTGAGTTTGGTTTATGATTCCATCTCCACAATATGGAGCTGGTTCTTCATCTCCACAAGATTCTACTGTGTAATCAAGTTGGTACACAGTTCCTGCAGGATTATTTTCAGGGTTTTGATCACCTGCCATATTTGTTACTTCAACTTCAAGATAATTTCCTCCGTTGTTGAAATAATTCAATTCACCATTTGTAAACACGTGAGTTTTTGTTGCTCCGTAATTGAATTCAGTTCCGTCTTCAAGTACTGTTGCATTTCCATTGTCACGATTGACCCATGCTTTAAATTGATTGTCTGCTGCAAGTGTGAGTGTTGCAGAAGTAACCACTCCGTCTGCTGAATCAGAAGGTGTAAGGAAGTAGTGTTTAAAAGTTTTTGTTTCGTTAGTAAGAGGTGCTTCTACATGAAATGCATTCCAAATCCATGTTGCTCCAGGGATTGATGTCCATGCACCATGCACAAATGTAGCAACAGCATTAAGTCCTGTCTCTTTTACGATTGCTGAAGTATCACTTTTTATTGAATATGTAGTTGATACTGGATTTTCACATTGTTCAACTGGTGTTGAATATGTGTTTGCAACTACGAGTGTTCGTGTTGGTACGCCGTCAATCAAAGGTGATGAGAGTGAAAGAGTGATGTGACCATCTCGCTTTTCATCTCGTCCTCCGTTGTTTTCAAGATTTCCATCAAAAAGTGTTCCGTCATATATATCAAGACCTCCAGCGTTACTCAATCCGTACTTATCGTTGTATTTTGGAGCTGACCATCCCGTAGTGTTTGAGATAGATTCTTCACCATAAAAATATCCAGAATTTTGGATTGTTGAAAAATCCATATCAGTATATGTAACACACTGTGAATCGTTCTTTCCATCGGTTCCAAATTCTCCACTTCCATCAAACAAATCAGCATTGAGAGTAAGTGGTGTAGTAAATACCGCTGATGATGGTGTTGAAATCACCACACTTGAACCAAAATCACTATCAGAAAGCCAAGGAACAGTGAAAGTAATTCCTGAAGGAACTTCTGGACTTAGAGCACCTTTTTCATCAAAAATAACCTTACAAACTCTGAGTGCTCCGTGTTCTGGCTCATTGTTGCAATTGTTATCTTCACTTTTTTCATCACAGTCGTCATCACAATCATGATTTTGTGATTTATTGTTTTCATCACAGTCCTTTTTCTTTGATTCAGAAATCACCTGATCAAATGATTCACCTTTAACCTCTTCGATGATTACTGACTCATCTTTTGATTCAGATGTATTCTCATCTACTGCAATAGGTGTATCAATTACTGTCTCATTAGATGTTTCTGACACAGTACTTTCATAAACAGAAACTTCTTGCGCATACGCAACCGATGTAATCGGAAGTACATATGATGACACAAGAGAGAAAACGACTACCATATTCATTACTTTCCATACAGTAGCTTTTTTCGCATTCTTAGAAAAAATATTCATTACGTTTTTTCGAATAAAATAATAAAAACACACAGACCTTTTGGACACATATTAAAACAACACCAAATACATAGACATACTCAAAAATGAGCATACTGTGCATATATAATAGAACTTTACCATTATCATATTATTTGTCAATGCATTACAAAACCACAAAAAAACAGGGGTATTTCTCCCCTATTTTTTGTGTATCTTTTAAGCTTGTGCATCATGTTCCATCTTACTCAATCGAGTATAGTAGTCTGGAATTTCTTTCAAATGTACCCATGCAATTTTACCAGTCTCACTTAGGTCATCATGGGTGATATCAGTCTCGGCATCTTTTAGTCCGTGCTCAAGTTCCACTCCAAGACCAAGTCTAAATTGTTCAACATCAATCTCAGAAAAATTAATTCCTATTTTTTCGCCTATTGTGCGCGCTTCTTCGTATGAAAATTCTTTTCCTTCTTTCATGTTATTTGTTTGTATCAATAAATGTAATGTCTGCTGGTACTACAAACAGCGATTCATCAGGTGTCCAGGGTGAGCATGAATAATTGAGATTTTGCATATACTCATTTCCTGCTGAATCACTACTTGCAGGCGCTGTAGGCTCAACAATTTTTGCTTTGAATCCAGTTTTTGCCATATCGGTCCATGTATAAAGAGAAGTTCCATCTGAAATCATGGTTGAATTCACCTTCATCTTTACTTGAGGAATCGTACTTGTAAACTCTCCACGGATCTTTGAACCAGAGACATACACAGTCCCAACACTTTCAGCGACAGATACCTCATGCGACACAGTACATTTGTACGAACCAGACTTTTTTGCAAGATCAAAAAAAGTTCCTTTGATCGTAAATGGCTCAGTAGGTGCAACTGTTTCTTCGACTCCTTTCACTTCATTTGCATTCTCGACTGCGGGAGCATTTTGAGAAGCATCATATGTTGTATCCTTTTTGATAAATGTCATGTACCCACCCACAAGAACCGCGCACAATAATACAAAACTAATTAGTGCCTTCATAAAAAATGTATATTACCTATATAAGTATAGTGTACTACATTTTATGCATTTGTTCCTGCAATATACCCAGTTGTCCAACAAAGCTGAAGAGAAAATCCTCCACTTGGTCGTTGTATATGCAAAAGATCGCCTGTCACAAAAAGGTTATCAATCTTCTTTGAACGCATTGTTTTCATGTCTACTTCCTTCAAATCTATTCCTCCATCTGAAATAACTGCCCTGTCATACCCCATGAGTCCTTTTATTGATACAGGAAGTGCCTTCAATAAATCAACAAGTTTTTTTCTTTCTTCTTTTGTAATGCTATGAACCTTTGTGTCAGCATCAATAGTTTTGACCAGTGAAAGAAGTGCAAGAGAAGTTCCATCAGGAGCAATTTCTTTGAAAACGTTTTTGAGGGTTTTGTTTTTGTGTGAATCAAAAAGCTTTATCATTCGGTCTTCAAGCGCACCATGATCTGTATCAGGAAATGCATCAATTGTTGCAGTGACATCGCCTTTGTGCAACAGATCTCCTACTCGTTTTGCACTATTTAAAATAAGTGGACCCGAAAGACCAAAGTGAGTGAAAAGAATTTTACCAGTCTTTGAAAATTGTTTTACACCTCCTACATAAAAAGTAATTTTCATAAACGAAAGAGAAACCCCAGCAAGAGATTTTATCCAACTATCCTTGACCGCAAGCGGTACAATGTCTGGTGTCGGATTTTGTATTGTATGCCCCAAATCTTTCAACCATTTAAATCCATCTCCTGTTGAACCAGTTTCTGGATGAGACACACCTCCTGTAGCCACAATAAACGATGTTGCCTGGTACTCATTACCTCCCGCAATAACACCACGAATCTTCCCTTCTTCTGTTGCAATTTTGACCACTGGTGAAGATGTTTTGACTGTGACATGACCATCGCGAAGATATTTCTCTAACACTTTAAATACATCAAAAGCTTTTTGCGTCGCTGGAAAAGCTCTTTTGCGCGCTTCCACCACAAGAGGAAGTCCTCGAGATTCAAAAAAAGAGAACGTATCTTTCATTCCAAATTGAGAAAATGGCGAATACAAAAAAGGCGCACTTTTATCATAATTTTTAAGTAGTGCATGCACATCTTCTTCTGCATTGGTGATATTACAACGTCCACCACCAGTAATCTTGAGTTTTTCACCTAGTTTTGGATTTTTTTCGAGTAGTAGTACTTTTTTGCCCATTTGTCCGGCACGACCTGCTGCCATAAGACCAGATGAGCCACCACCGATAACAATCACGTCGTAGTGTTCGATTTTTTTAGCCATTATGTTTTGACAATACCATAGTCACAAAAAAATATCGAGAAACACCACATTGTGATTAATTAACTTGTGGTGCCAACTGAACTTCATTAGATGGAATTTCAATTGATGGATTAGTAAGTTCTTCAGCTTTTGGGCCGCCAACACTGCAGTCATAATAAGGAACAGTATCTCCCTCTTCTATCATGATATATGTATCATTCATCCATAACACCATTTTTGGATTCTTAGATATATAACGTGATGCAACGTTATTTGATATATCTTTTTTAAAACTCACATGTTGTTTCTTATCAAGTACTGCTTGTATGGTATCCTTTTTCACTACAACATCTACAGTTTTTTCGTCAGCACAAGCATACAGTGCATGATGTACATTTTTTTTCTTCTGAGTAATAGCGAAATAAACTGCTGTACACAAAAGTACACAGACAATACTTACTATAAGTATTTTTGTTCGCCTTTTTACTTGCGTTTCCATTTTTCTAATGCTTCTCTCACAAATAAAGCGAGTTCAGACATACCTTCATTTTCTGCTTGATCAATTACATCATAATACGCATCAATAGCATTTTCTGTATCACCCACACCACTATAAATTTCCGCAATCGCAATATTGAGCTTCAATCCTTCAAAAGTATTCGAAACCTTTTTTTGTTCTTGATCAATCCATTTTCCAAATGCTTCTCGTGCTTCTTCATTCTCAAAACCACCAAGATCTTTTATCTCTTGTATTAATTGTTCTTTAGTTTTTTCATTTTGTTC
This sequence comes from uncultured Candidatus Saccharibacteria bacterium, assembly GCA_964462355.1. Lineage (GTDB taxonomy): Bacteria > Patescibacteriota > Minisyncoccia > Phycocordibacterales > UBA9973 > JAGOQQ01. The sequence continues at coordinate 1,433 of CAYWZM010000041.1, read as the reverse complement.
AAATGACTCAAAACCAGGATTTTCAAATGACATATTGTGCATTCAAATTAAATAATAATTATTTTTTTACTTCTTCTGCATGTACATGAATCACATTTGGATCATAATCTTTTGGCTGTTTTGGAACAATTAAAAGACACACAAAGTAGCCGATTGCAGCAGGAACTAGTCCTGTGACAAACATTACAATCACAAATCCAATTCTGAAAATTACTGGATCAATTCCAAAGTATTCTCCAAGTCCTCCAAATATTCCAGAAACCATTATATTGGTATTACTTCGATAGAGTTTTTTCATAGACGTAGGCTTTAACTTTTACTCACTTGTTGTACCATCAAAATCTTCTTCGTTATCAATTGCATCTTGCTTAGTTGCACGAACAATTCCATCTTTGTGATGAGACGGAGCATATAGTGTATAGAAACGAAGTGGTTCTATTTCACTTTCATTGATAACATTATGCTCCGCACCAGCAGGAACTATTACCACATCACCATCTCCTACCGCATACTCATGACCATTTATTACCACTTTTCCAGTACCAGACTCAAACCGAAAAAATTGATCGTTTTCTTTATGGACTTCCATGCCAATATCTTCTTTTGGAAGAAGACTCATGAGTACGAGTTGCATGTGCGCACCAGTATAAAGCACTTTTCTAAAGTTAGTATTTTCCAATGTTAATGCCTCAATTGGCACTTTGTATCCTTTTTTCATATGCGTATTATATCATCTTGTACACAAAATTCCCCGTTGTTTTAATTAAAAACAACGGGGAATTTCTTATGCAACAGTACTAATCATTTTTCAATGCGATATATCCAAGCAATACTGCATAGACAATATGCTCATCAATAAATGGATTGTTTTCAGGCCATAGAAGTGCTAAGTACATAAGTACAAGCATGACAACCCCACAAAGCGCTCCCCATTTTACATATTTATTTAGTAAAAGTGTAAGACCAATGCCAAGTAGTCCTACCATAAACAACCAATCTATGGCAGTAACACCAGCAAGATTTGTGAAAAATTGAGCGAATGGACCCTTCACTGCATGAGTGAGGAATCCAGTTGTCGGAGATCCTCCATGTAGCCACGCGGCTTCTGGTTTGGTTGCAAAACCAAGACCAAATGTTTTATCAAGAAATGCCCACAAAAATGTGAACCCCATCAAAACACGAAGAACCTTCAACAATAAGGTGCCCGAAATTATATTTTTCATAATGAACTAATTATATACCTCTTAAATAAAAAGTTTTGCACATTTAAAAACACTCTTTAGTTTCGAGTGTTTTTAAATCATTATTGAGCAACCGCACTATCTTCACAATCTGTCTGCTGAAGATTCAAGTCGTATGATATGTTTTCGGGATTTGCATACACATACACACCATCTCCACGATCTTTCATTTCGCCAAAACCTGGACTTGCA
>CAYWZM010000040.1:0-6994 GCA_964462355.1 uncultured Candidatus Saccharibacteria bacterium | reverse complement strand
CCAAAAAGCTCTTAACGCAGCTGGATACACTGTTTCAACAACAGGACTAGGTTCAGCAGGAAATGAATCAACTTATTTCGGTGCAAAGACAAAGGCAGCAGTTATGGCTTTCCAAGCAGCAAAAGGATTGACAGCTGATGGCGTAGTAGGACCAATGACAGGTGCAGCACTTGCATCAGCAGGTTCAACAGGAAACACTGGTTCAACAGGAAACACTGGTTCAACAGGATCAGTTTCACTCAATGGAACAGATGGAGCAGTTGACAGTATGTCTAAGATTTCTTCATACAACAATGAAGAAGTTGGAGAAGGACAAGACGATGTTAAGGTTGCAGGTTTCGAACTTGACACAGAGAAGGATGGAGACATCGCTCTTAAGTCAATGAAAGTTGAATTTGATTCAACAGGAAACTCTGGATCAACAAATCTTGATGATTACATTTCAGGAGTATCAATCTGGAAGGGATCAACAAAGATTGGTTCAGCAGATGTTGATGAATTTTCAGAAACTTCAGACATCTACACAAAGACAATCTCTCTTAACAACATTGTTGTAAAGGAAGATTCAACAGAAAAGTTTTACATTACTGTTGATGCTGTAAACAACCTTGATTCAGGTGATATTGGAGGAGATTCATGGTCAGTTGACGTAATCTCAGTTCGATACATGGACGGAGCAGGTGTTGTAAACACATATGATTCTGATTCAGATACTCTTGATACAGGTATTGACTTTGTTGATTTCTCAACAGCAGCTGATACAGAACTCAAGATTTCTAAGGATTCAGATTCACCAGAAGCAGGAGTAGTTATTGTTGAAGAGTCAACAGAAACAAATGATGTTGTTCTCCTCACAGGAAAACTCAAGCTTTCAGGTGATTCAGATGTAAACATCGATGCACTTCCTGTAACATTTGCAGTAAGTGGAGGAGAAGTACTTGCTGATGTTGCATCAGGAGTAACACTCGTACTTGATGGTGAAGAATATACAGAAAGTTCAACAACAACTAACGGTACAACATCATCAACAATCACATTTGATAACCTTGACTTCGATATGTCAGCAGGTGATTCTGTAGACTTCGAAATCCGAGCAGATATCAATGGAACAGATGATTTCGTAGCAGGAACATCAATTACAGCATCAATCACTTCAGATAACCGAAGTGCAATGGATGTTGAAAACGAAGAAAGTGATCAACTCGCTGATTCTGATAAAACAGGAACAGCTGTAGGTACAGCACAAGAAATGCGATCATCAGGAGTACAAGTTGACCTTGTAAGTACAGATGAATCAACAAATGCTGATGGAACACTTGGAACATTCACAATCAAGTTCAAGGTAACAGCAGTAGGTGATGACATCTACGTTGGTACAGCAGCAAACAGTAGTAAATACGGTATTGCTGTAAATGAAGCTTCAGCAGGAGCAACAACAGTTGGTATTTCACACGCTATCACTAATACTGGTGGTAACGGAAACAGTACTTCAACAACAACTGGAGGAAACTGGAAGATCAATGAGGATACAAGTATCACACTTACTATCCAATCATTCGCATCAGGAAGTTCAGTTGCTGCAGGTGCATACCGATCAGTTCTCTCAAGTCTACGATGGTCAACATCAGATGCGGCTGCTATCACAACAACTGATAACAGTTACTCATCAAACATGGATGACTACAAGACTGATTACATCCAACTTCTCTAACCTGAGTTAATACTTGGCTAAAAGAAGCTAGATTAACAAAACCGCCCGAAAGGGCGGTTTTGTTGTTTCTGGCTTATATATTTTTGGGGACAATTTTGATATAATGGGCGCATATGTTTTTAACTCAATCAGAACAAATCAGGAAGTTTTTACGAGTGCTTCTATATGTATTTATCGCCCTTTTCCCGTTTGTGCTATACAGCAATTACCTTTTTGATGGTATTTCAACTCGATCAATTAACACACTTATTTTAGTTGAAATTTCGGCGATCGTTGTGGGTTTTTCTTTGTTTGAAAAGAGCAAGGTTGCGAGTTTTGCAAAATCACCAATTACTCTGGGGTTGTTCGTTCTTTTTGTGTCGTATCTTTTTTCTAGTTTTTTGGGTGTTGATTTTGAGGCATCTTTTTGGTCAAAAGCCACACGCATGACCGGGCTACTTTATTTTTCTCACATAGCATTTTTGTATTTTATGGTGTGGTATGTGCTTGATACCAAAAAAAATATACGAAATTACTTACATATATTTTCTTGGTCAACCATCTTATTTATCGTGTGCACTATTCTTGGACAGGAAGGTTTGAAATGGATGTTCCCGAATATTTTTTGGAGTGGTTTTACTTTTGGAAATTCAACCTTTGCCGGAATGTATGTATACGCAGGATTTATGGTAACAGTATATCTACTTACTACTATTCCTAAAGAATCTAGAAAGTGGTGGAAGTACCTCATGGTTGTCCCTTTTTTCTTTTCGCCATATATTGTGAATTTTGATTTATGGAGAGGAAATGTTGAAAAGATATCTGACATTGTCGGAAGTTCTCAGGCATCCGCTATCACTCTTTTTGTTTCAGTTTTTGTACTACTGATTGGATATGGTGTTCGTAAAATCATTTCATCAGAAACTACGAAAAAATATATCTTAATTATTGCTGTCATACTCTCACTTATTGGGGTGAGTGTAGCGTCAATCTTGCTTGTTACAAAGGACAGTGTGGTTCAAAATACATATCTCTCACTTTCAACTCGAGCACGTCCAATAGTGTGGGATTTTTCAAAAAAATCGATTGCTGAACGACCATATTTTGGTTGGGGATTGGACAATTTTGACAAATCATTTCAGGAGCATTATGACAACACTATTCTCGAAAAAAAGAATGGCGGCGAGGCATGGTTTGATAGAGCTCACAATATTCTTATTGACAACCTGGTTGAAACTGGGTATGTAGGAATGATTGCTTTTGTGTTGGTGTATATTGCACTTATTTATTGTCTTTCGTATGTAGTATTGAAATCAGTAGACAGAGAAAATCAAACACTCGCTTTTGTGTTGCTTGTGTATTTTTTTGGACACCTTCTTGAACTCCAAACTGCGTTTGATAACGGAATTTCTTATATTGTCATTGTCATCTTTGCTGTTATTTCTGCACAATTATTTCACGAAACAAAATATCATGAAAAGAAAAATGATGGAGTCTTATATCTGAATACTCCACTCAAATACTCATTAGGTGCTGTGCTTATAGTTGGTTACCTGTTCTTCTTCTTTTACAGCGTAGTTCCAGTCGTCAGAGCACAAAATGCAAATGGTCAAATTCGAAAAGTAGGGTCTTCTGAAAAAAGAATTGTTCTTTACCCTAAGTTGTTTTCATCGAGTCTCGATAAAGGGGCGTTTTTGTGGGGAACATCAAATGATATTCAAAAAGGTGTTTCTTTGGATAAAGAGATAGTCGAGAATAAAACTCAAAGAGAAGGACTCAAAAAAGAGCTTGAAGTGATTGTGGGTGAATATGAAAAATATCTCAAAAGCGAAAATCCTGATGATTATAGAGCGCTATTGAATTTGGCAGACATATATATCTATCAGAGATTACTTGATGTTGATAATCTCAATAAAGCACATGAGGTTCTTGATCATGCACTTACACTCGTTCCTCAATCACCTCAGGCATATTGGATGAAATCAGTTGCGTATCTTTATCAGGCAAAGTTTGATTTAGCAAAAGAATGGGCAAAGAAAGCATATGATCTCAACCCAGGAATAGAAGAGAGTACTCGTGTGAAAGAGTATATTGATACATCAGTTAAAGATTTTCCTGTAATAGATTTGTATAATTTTAAACAAATATAAATTAGATGAAGCGAATTCTTGAAAGCCTACTGGAGAAAATATTCACCCCTAAAACTATTCCTTTTCAAAAAATTGGAGTTTTTGGAATAATGAATAATCCTGATTATCGCCAAGAGCCGTGGCGAGAAAGTATTTCGTCGCGACTTCGAATGTTTGACGTTGTGTGTCTTGTGTGTGGACATGAACCTGACATAGAAATGCTCAGGGAGGCTTTTCCGGTAGAATGGGCATCAGGTAAGCTTAAGGCAAAGTTTAAACCTTGGCCATTTCCCGAATGGAGCTACGAAGAACTCCCTAAGCATTTAAACGAGGCGCTCAGGATGGCGAATGAGGAAAACTGTGATTGGCTTATCAAGCTTGATATCGATACACTGTTCCATGAACAAGACTATGATAAATTGCGTAAAGAAGTATCAAGAGCTCATCGTAAAAGTAAATTGGTGGTCTCTTTCAAAAAACTACAATTTTTTCTCCCTTCGAAATATTGGCAAAAAGGAAGATTGCCTATTGCCATCAAGACAGGACATTCTATTGTGTATGGTTTTGATAAGGAAAAGTATACAGATTTATGTCAGCCAATTGTGTGGGATACTCAAGAATATGTAACGTTTAATGGAAAACAGTATGATATTCCGTCGGGTGTTTCTGTTCCAGAGCGTGCAATCTTGAATTCAGGAATTTTTGTATACAATTATGATTTTAGTTTTAGAACCAAGGAAAGGGCAATTGAGTTGTTGTATCAGATTGAAATGGCACATGCGCGTTTTTGGGGAAAAGGGTATACAGGATTAGGAATAGAAAAAATCACAAGAGAAAATGCATTTAATGACTTCATAATGCTTTCAAGAAATAGAGATAAACAAATGAACAAACATTTGAAAATATCATCTCATCCGATTTACATACAGAATTCTTTACTACGTCTTTCGGATGAACACTTTGGTAAAAACATGTGGGGTGAGATCAAATAATTATGAAAACGTATTTAATTACAGGATCAGCAGGATTTATAGGATTTCATGTTGCGAAGCACTTTCTTGAAAGCGGTTCGAAGGTTATTGGTGTGGATAATTTTAATGAATACTACGACATAACACTTAAGGAATCACGAAATGCTATTTTAGAAAAATACGACAACTTTACTCTTTATAAGGGAAACATATCAAATGTTGATTTTGTTAAGAAGGTGTTTTCAGAAAATATTGTTGATGTAGTGTGTCATCTCGCTGCTCAAGCAGGCGTGCGATATTCAATCAAAAATCCTTATACTTATATTGATTCAAATATTGTTGGGTTTACCAATGTAATCAATGAGGCAAAAAATATCGGAGTAAAGAATTTTGTCTACGCATCATCAAGTTCGGTATATGGCAATCAAGACACTGCTCCGTTTTCAGAGGACTTTGTAACTGATAGACCTTTGTCTCTATATGCTTCCACAAAGAAAGCAAATGAAGTAATTGCCCATTCATATCATCACTTGTTTGGTATGAATTGCACGGGGTTACGTTTCTTTACTGTATATGGTCCGTGGGGACGTCCTGATATGGCATTGTTTTCTTTTACAAAGGCAATACTTGAGAATGAGGCGATTCCAGTCTTTAATAATGGAGACATGTACCGTGATTTTACCTACATAGACGATATTGTCTCTGGTGTCGTCAGTGCGTGTGAAAAATGCTATCCTTTCGAGTTATTCAATCTTGGTAATCATACGCCTGTGAAATTGTCGTACATGATCCAGGTTTTGGAGAAAGAAATAGGGAAGGAAGCAAAAAAAGACCTACTTCCGTTGCAGCCAGGAGATGTGGTAAGTACATACGCAGACATTTCTCGGTCGAAAGAATTGCTTGAATGGACACCGCAAACATCGATTGAGGAAGGAATTAAGAAGTTTGTTGAGTGGTATAATCAATACTTTATTTAATAGTAAATCATGAATAATCTACATAATTACAACCTAGCTCTTTTTTTTACACGAGGTCTGTCGCTTAAGAAATGGGATAAGCTTGGCATGTTGAATCGTGAAATTCGAACATATCAAGAGCTTTCTAAGAGTTTTAACAATGTTTATTTTTTTACATATGGAAGTGATGACAGGTCATATGTTTCTATTTTGCCGAAGAATATAGTTATTGTTGAAAAACCTAGCTGGATTCCATCAAACATGTACAGTATTCTTCTTCCATTCATTCACTATAAAAAATTTAAAAAAATACACATTATAAAAACAAACCAAATGGACGGGTCTTGGGCAGCAGTTATTGCAAAAAAAATGTTTGGAATTAAATTAGTTATTCGTTGTGGGTATGAATGGTTTAGTTTTATAGAAAAAGGGAATCGTGCATTTTGGAAGAAGGTTTTTGCAAAGTTTGCTGAGAAGATTTCGTATACAAACGCCAACAAAATTATTATTACATCAGATGATGATAAAGATTTCATAATTAAAAGATTTAATATTCCTCATTCAAAAATTGAAGTAATTCCTAATTATATTGACACACAAAAATTTTCCCCTCTGTTAGTTGAAAAAGAATCAGACAGGATTTTATTTTTGGGAAGATTTGAGGATCAAAAAAATCTATTTAATCTTGTGCGTGCAATGGCAGGAATACAGGCACGTCTGGTGATGATTGGAAATGGTAGTCAAAAAGATCAACTCATTAAATTGGCACAAGAAAACAATGTTCAGCTTGTCTTTTTAGGTAATATTTCTCAAGATGCAATACCAAAAGAACTTTGCAGGAGTCGGATATTTATTTTACCTTCTCTTTATGAAGGTAACCCAAAAGCATTACTTGAGGCTATGTCCTGTGGGCTTCCTTGCATTGGCGCACGTTCTCCAGGCATACAAAACATTATTAAAGATGGTGAAAACGGTGTGTTGTGTGGAGTTGACGCGCCTTCAATTCATGAATCAATCAAAAAGGTTCTAAATAATCAAGAACTCAGTAATCATATAGGAAAAGGTGCACGGGACACAATAGTGTCGACCTTTAGCCTAGAAAAGGTATTAGAAAAAGAAATTAATCTTCATTCTTCATTAGTATCATGAAAACATTTTACAAACTTTTACTTAATTTAGCATTGCGATTCAGTAATTTTCTATATAACATCATTAGTTATTTGTCTATCAAATACGAAGGTGGTACTC
>CAYWZM010000039.1:0-7002 GCA_964462355.1 uncultured Candidatus Saccharibacteria bacterium | reverse complement strand
ACCCCACACGTGGGGTGTTTTACTTTTTTAACTAGTCGATTACGGTGATACCCGCAGCGCGTGCAGTACCTTCAATAATCTTCATAGCTCCTTCTATGTCTTTTGCGTTCAAATCTACCATTTTCTTTTCCGCGATTTCGCGAATTTGAGCCTTGGTTACTTTTCCTGCTTTTGATGTGTTTGGCTTACCTGAACCTTTTTCGATTCCTGCTGCCTTTTTCAAAAGGTCTGAAGCTCGTGGAGTTTTTACTACGAAATCATATGTACGATCTTCGTATACAGTGATAAGTACTCGAACTGTTTCTCCCATCATTGACTGTGATGCAGCGTTAAACTTTGTGACGAAATCTCCAATGTTAATACCTGCCTGTCCAAGCGTAGGTCCAAGTGGTGGAGCTGGTGTAGCTTTCCCTGCAGGGGCCATCACTTTTACTCTTTTGATAATTTTCTTTGCCATGTAAAAAGTGGTTAGTTGTAGTTGTGATTAGTTTATAGAGGAAAACTATACCCTAGAAGCAAACGCGTAACAGTTCGTATATTACTTTACTATACACATAATGTCAACCATTATAAAAACAGTACGCGAGGGTACTGTTTTTATCGGAGTATTACATTTTCTTTACTTGCAAAAAGTCGAGTTCTACCGGGGTCTCTCTTCCGAACATTGATACAAGGACTTTTACTTTTCCGCGCTCGTGGTCGATATCGTTTACCTTGCCTTCGAGGTCCTTAAATGGACCATCAGCGATAAGAACGATCTCTCCTTTTTCTAATTCAATAGCATGACGCGCGGTGCTCTTGTCCATACGACCAAACAAAAAGTCTACTTCTTCTTTTTTGAGTGGAACTGGATTAACTCCTGCACCTACGAATCCTGTCACTCGAGGAGTGTTTCGAACAACAAACCATGAGTCATCAGTCACTATCATATCTACAAGGATGTATCCGGGATAAATCTTTTCTTCAGTCTCAACGCGTTTACCTGCTTTGATTTTGATTTTTTTCTCAGTAGGAACAATCACATTGAAAATTTTATCTTCCATTCCAAGTGAGTCTATTCGCTGACGAAGATTTCGAAGAACGGCATTTTCATACCCAGCATAGGTATGGATTGCATACCAATTTCGCTGTTGATTTTGTTCTTGTTTTGACATGATAATTGAAAAATTAAGATACTAGTAATTTGATAGCGCGCGCAAAAAGATAATCAAAAAATCCCAAAAATGCTGCAACTACAACAGACAACACAATCACAATCACAGTAAAAGTAATGGTCTGTGTTCGTGTTGGCCAGTTTACATGCTTCATTTCTGTTTTTGTTTCTTTGATGTAATTAAAAAGTCCCATACAATTTAGAGAGGTTAGTTACTATAAGGTTTTTCTGTTACAAAAAACCGCCCCGGAGGGCATACTTTTATATTACTTTTTATATAACGATATGTCAACCAACTCAAATACAAAACCCTCCACATGCGGAGGGTTTTGTATTATCGAATTTTGTACGTAATAGTAATTCGTGAACTTATTTTGTTTTCACCTTTTGGAAGCTCTGGAGCAGATGATTCCATTGTTGCACCATCTGCCATTCCCGCCTTTGCATAATACATTGGATATGGGTTTGACCCATCGTCTGTAAATGACACTATTTCAACAAGTCTCACATCGAGATCTTTTGCGAGAGTTTTTGCCTTTGCTTTTGCGTCATCAATAGCGATTTTTCGAGCTTGCGCCACAAGAGCATCTTCATCAGCAATGGTAAATTGTGGACCATTCATATCTGACACTCCGATTTTTGCAAGACCTTCAAGCACAGGACTTACTTTTTCTGTATCCCGAACCTTGACTGTTATTGTTTGAGAAACTTCATATCCCACAATGACAGGAGTAGAAGGACGTGGAGTTGGACATCCAATTGCCATACACACTACTTCGTTATTTCCATAATCATATTTTGGATATGATGTATATGATTGTGTTTTGATATCTTTTTCCTCAATTCCCTGCTGTGCAAGCATTGAAAGTATTTGAGCTGTTTTATCACTCACTACTTTTTGAGCATCGGCGAGATTTTTTGCTTCATTTCTCACGGAGAAATTAATCTCTGCAGTATCTGGAACTGCAAACACTTCGCCTTCTCCTGAAACAGAAATCGTATTGTATTCTTCTTTGTCAGCACCTCTTAGATGCTCAATTACCTGAACACCAAACAATACTGTCAGGACTCCAATGAGTCCAATAAGTGCTTTTGCACATTTTTCTATAAGTGGGTTTTGCATATCCATACTCTAAATAATTATTGTTAGTAGTACTCTTATAACGAAAAACTTATCCTAATGTGACACATGTCTATTTTTTTGAATCCTGTTCAACAAGCGAAGTGACCACAGATTCACCAAATGATATTCCAGAAGTTATCTCTTGAAGTGCTCCATCTGCAAGCAGTCCGGTAGTAACTATTCTTTTTGAGTACTCACTTTTTTCATCATCTACTACGACATACACAAACGATGTTCCATTATCATCATAGACTGCACGGACTGGCACAGAAAGTGCATTTTCTTTTTTATCTATCAACACAGTTGCTGTAGCAGTCATGCCTGCTTTGATTTCTGATACATCTTCAAATGTTGCAGTGATTTTGTAATTCACAACATCAGCATTTTTTGTTGCAGAGAGATCAACTTCTTTCACGAGTGCGTTAAATACTTTTGTGTCACCAAACGCATCAAGAGTAATCGTTGCTGTCTGTCCTACTTTAACAAGAGAAATATTTTCTTCATTGACCACACCTTCGAAATAAAGATTTGATACATCTTGTAAGACCATAGACACTTCTTCAACTTTTGCAAGTTCGCCGACTGAAATATCGATTGCAGTGATTGTACCAGGAGCTGGTGCGCGTAAAATCTTCTTTTCTAGTTTTGCTTGCGCAGAATCAACTTTTCCTTGAGCACTGATGACTTCAGCATATGCGATTTCACTTTCAATATTTTCATTTGAAAATTCCGCTTGCTTTTCGAGAATTGAACGCTTTGCATTATCTATTTCTGTTTTTTGTGTTTCAAGTGCGAGATTATACGCATTGAGATTTGTGACATATGAGCTACTTCTTTTGTTTGGAATTGAAACAACCCACACAGATCTTCCTTCAAAACCTTCGGGCCATTTTATATACAACCCACGAGTTCCGAGTGGAACTGAAGAGGTAGTGCTTACTGTACCAGAACCAGTTTCCAATCCAGAAAGTCTAAATGAATATCCTGAAGATGCATTGGATGCATACATAGTAATAACATAATCCCCTTCAATGCTTGAGTTGTATGTACCTGAAATAACGGGTGGATACGATGATCCGTCATCTGCAGATTCAGGAATTGCCTCAAGATCATCAGAAAGGAGTGTGCGTTCTGCATTTCTCACCAAGACCTCTTGCTCTCGTGTGACATTCTCCAGACTCCCCTCTGCTGATTCAAGGGTTCTGAGTGCCTTCTTGTAATTTGCTTGAGCAACGAGCAATGCTCCACGTGCTTGAGTGAGTTCTGCTTGCTCATCGAGTTGATCAATAGTTGCGAGAATTTGCCCCTTTTTTACTATATCACCAACCTTCACGCGAATATCTTTAACTTCTCCACTCTGATCAAAGCTCAAATTTAAATTGGTCTGACTTGTCACTTCACCGGTAGCGACAACTGTTTTTTGAATCGTACTTTGCGCAACAGGTTCAACGATTATATCTGTTGGGTTGTTTTTATTTCGAATAATTACTACAAGAAGTAGAGCAATTAAAAGAGTTCCCATCCAGTAGCGTTTGCGAGACAAAAAGCGTAATGAGAGATTTTTGATTTTTTCGAGTAGATTATTTTTCATAGTTACTTAATTGACACAAGTTCAACATCAAACACAAGTGTTGCGTTTGCTGGAATTACTCCTGGTACACCAGATTCACCATATCCAAACGTTGAAGGAATCGTGAGAGTTCTTTTTTCGCCCACTTTCATTCCTAGTACTCCCTTTTCCCATCCTTGTATTACACGATTTTGACCAAGAGTAAATTCGAATGGTTCAACGTGATTAAATTTTGGATCAACATTAGAGTCAAAGACTGTTCCATCTTCAAGTTTCCCTGTGTAATTCATTGAGGCAGTCTGACCAACTTGTATTGCTTCTCCTGATCCTTCTTGTGTAATTACGATTCCAATTGATTGTTCATTGTTCATTGTTGTTTCTTGTTGTGGGTTGTTATTAATTGATTCATTCTTCGGTGCTCGTGTGACAATAAGATATCCGAGTGCACCAACTATAAGAATTATAAGCACTGATGACCATGTTTTCATATCAAAAATAAATTATCGAATAACATAGTAACTATACCTTAAAATACGTTTATTTAAAAATTTAAAAACCTTACAAGATGTAAGGTTTTTAAATTCGTATTTCTCCTTTGAGTACGCCATTTTTGATGACATGTATTTTTTCGTACACCTGAGTATATGACTCGTCTGGATTCTTCCTCTCGATGGTTACTATGTATGTACCATTTTGAAGTAGACAATAAAATCGTCCGATGTTATTTGTCACTTTGTGCGATATTTCGGTGCCATCACCAAGTTTGATTCGCACAATTGCAAACGACAGAGGATTACCTTCGACGTCTTTTACTTGACCAAACGAACTGTGTTTGAGACCAATTTCTCGAAGAATAAGTGTGACGACATACAAAGAGAATATGACTATATTGTAGATAATCGGCGCACTAATAAGTGCAACAATAGACACAGTGAATCCTATCGAGAAGAAAAAGTCTGCAATTTTATTTATGACGAAATCTCTTTTCGAATAAAATCTCATCTTCTTCTGTTGGTTTTTGGCAAATTCATTCCAGTCAAAATTCTCAGGGTCCATTGGAATGTTTTTGGTAATAACCTCTCCTTCTCGTGTGATTTCAAACACATAACCGAAGTACAAATCAAGATACAATTCATCACGTGTTTTTCCGATCATTTTGAGTGACGGAAAGGCGTAATGTGTTTTCTTTGGAAGAAGTCGGTATTTACCTGGACCAACCAAGAATCCATATCTTCCATCTATATCAGTAGTTGAAGTTGCAACAGGTCTTCCTTCAAGGTCAAGCAACTCTACTACCGCAGGATCAAGTGGTTGTTTTGTAATCGCGTCATATACCGTACCCCAAGGGCGAACTTGTTTTTTGAGACCAAAGATACTCATAAGAAGTGACCACAATCGATACGGAAGAAGTCCAACTTCAGAGAATGAAAACGGTGTAAGGAACAAATAAGGAACAATGTTAAATAGTGCACCCATTACAAGACCTACGATTGCAATAATTTTTGCAAGCGAATTCTCATTTGAACCAACAACTTGAAGTATATAACCACCTGTATCTTCAAGTGTGTGTTGAACTTCACACCATGTACCACGTACTTGTATTATCACTACTTCACCAAATGGAGTGACAGAGGTTATTTCATCGAAACAACCATCTCCACCTGAAAGGACTTGCGGTTCACTTTCCTGAGGTGGTTCTGTGTCATCAGGCACATCTTGTGGCGGTGTTTCCACTGGAGGAGTTGTGTCAGTTGGAGTTTCCCCGCCTCCACCTGAAGGAGGAGTGTCGTCTGTTGGTGTGGTGTCAATCGGTGGTGTGATGACTTGATTATATTCACTAGTGTCTGTTGACGAAGTACATCCTGGATCAGATGGGTAGTCAGTGAGACCATCGCCATCGTTGTCGATAGTATCCGAGCACACATACACCACAGGAGTAAGAGTATCAGTCTCATCGTTATCTGTTAGATAGAAACATCCCGGATCTGAAGGATAGTCTGTGAGACCATCGCCGTCATTGTCAATACTGTCTGAGCAACTGTATGTAACATTAACCTCGCTGTCATCTGAAAGAGATGCACATCCGATATCATTAGGATAATCACTATTTCCATCGCCATCATTATCGATACCATCTGAACACTGTGGAGTTGTGACAACAGTATTTACTTCGCTCGAATCCCCTGGTGTTGCACATCCCGGATCTGATGGATAGTCAGTGAGACCATCGCCATCGTTGTCTAAATGATCAGAACACACAGAAGGACTTCCACCTCCAGTAGAATTTGACTCGTCATCATCTGCATCGCTTGTACATCCTGGATCAGATGGGTAGTCAGTGAGACCATCGCCGTCGTTGTCTATACTGTCATTACATTGAGCTGGTGGTGTTGTTTGCGTTACTAAAACAGTATATTCATTTGTATCTGAAAAATTCGGATATCTATTTGCTACTTTATCATTTGCATCGATGGTAAATGTATACGTACCAGCAACGGTTGGTGTTCCTGAAATTTCTCCTGTTGAAGAATCAAGAGTAAGACCTGTAGGGAGTGAACCAGAAGAAACACTGTATGTCACAGTACCCTGATTATTTTCTACAGTAAGCGTATCGGAGTATGCTACACCTGTATCACCAGAAGCCAGAGAACTTTTTGTAATGTGCACAAAATCAAATATCATTGTTTTCTCATTTCCTGCATCTGCAAGATAGAGAGTTCGATTTGATGGATCAAATGTGAGATATGGCATTACAAAGTGACTTGAGTCATTATCGTCAAGATAAAAAGTAAGGGTACTCATATTAGGCGAATTCGAACCAATCCATCCTGCGTTTGACGACACATCAAAAGTATCATTATCCCCCATGAGCGGGAAGTCTAAATCTGAATTTAATATCAACACCATATCCATCGATGTAGAGCTCATACCAACAAATACTCGCTGGGTCTCTGGATCATACGCAATACTATTGAAATGCGTAAACACTACAGATAAATCTAAACCATCGAAATCATCAATCTGTGCTTCCCCGTTTGCGATAGTGCTCGTGTCAAATTTCTGAACACGACCTCCTGTGTTTATGCTTGCTCTG
This sequence comes from uncultured Candidatus Saccharibacteria bacterium, assembly GCA_964462355.1. Classification (GTDB taxonomy): domain Bacteria; phylum Patescibacteriota; class Minisyncoccia; order Phycocordibacterales; family UBA9973; genus JAGOQQ01. Next base: position 62 of record CAYWZM010000039.1, on the reverse strand, counting down.
TTGTTTACAAAAAGCATTTTTGTCGTCTGATCAAACTCAAGATCAGTCGGTGTTGTCATTTT
>CAYWZM010000038.1:0-7004 GCA_964462355.1 uncultured Candidatus Saccharibacteria bacterium | reverse complement strand
TTGAGACACCTGTTCCAAGAACTGTATCGTCACTCTTATAGAATGTGACCGCTGTTACACCGACGTTGTCTGTTGCATTTGAAACGAGGTTTACTGTTGCGCCTGTTACTGTTGCACCTGAAGCAGGTGAACTAATTGACACGACAGGGTCAGTTGTGTCAGCAACAATATTATTTACAGTAATTGTTACCGCTGCTGATGTTGCATTGTTACCTGCTGCATCAAATGCTTTTGCAGTAAGACTATATGTACCATTTGCAAGAGCTGTTGTATCGAGTGGGACTTCATAAGGATTTGATGTTGTGTCTGTATCGATAAGTGTTGTTCCTCGATAAAACTCAACCTTTGTCACACCGACGTTGTCTGTTGCAGTTGCATTGACAGCAATAATTCCTGAAACAGTTTGGTTTTGAGTAGGTGCTGAGAGTGAGACTACTGGATTTGTAGTATCTGGTGGTGGAACAACTACATTGTTTACTGTAATTGTCACAGTAGAAGTTGTCACAACATTTCCTGAAGTATCATACACTTTCGCATAAATTCCGTATGAATTATTTGAAACAGTTGTGGTGTTCCATTGATACGTAAAGTTTCCTGATACGCCACTTGCCACCACAGAACCGATTTGAGTATTTGTTGTTCTGTAGAAATCAATGTGGTCGAGTGCGACATTGTCCGATGCTGAAACTATAATTGGTGTTGTTCCAGAAAGTGTTGCAGTTGGTGAAGGAGTGGTAATAGATGCCACTGGTGCTTGTGTGTCTGGAGCACTAGGTGTTGTGACATTTAACACACTTGAGTATGCAGACCAGTTTCCTGCAACATCTTTTGCTCGAACTTTAAATGCATATGATGTCTGAGGTGAAAGTCCTGTTGCATTATAAGTTACTCCAGTCAATGTTGAAGTCAGCACTGTTGTATTCATCATCACCTCGTATGCATCTACACCTACATTATCTGTTGATGGTGTCCATGAAATTGTCACACTGTTGTGAGTTAGATTTGAAGATGTAAGTCCTCCCGGAACCGTAGGTGCCTGAGTATCAACTGCTGCAAGTGTTGTTGCTTGTAGTGTTGTCGATGCATTTGACTCATTTCCAGCAGCATCTCGTGCTTTAACACTTACTGCGTATGTGGTTGACGGTGTGAGTCCTGTGAGTGTGTATGCTGTACCACTTGATGAGCCTGCGAACACTGAATTCTTGTAAACATCGTAGCCTACAACACCAATGTTGTCTGTAGACGCTGACCATGTCAAATCAATCGTACTTGATGTTTGAGTAGGAGATGTGAGGTTTGTCGGATCAGTTGGTGGTACCGTGTCTGTTGTAGCTCCTCCTGAAGGAACGAAACTTGAATCTGGTGTAAGAATAACTTTTTCTAGATCAAGTGAAGATACAATTCCGAGATTAAGTGTGTGGTTTGTACTCAATGTTACATTTGAGAAACTACCAGGAAGCTTAATCCACTGGAATCCTCCTTGTGAAAATGTAGTTGAAAGTGTTGAACCTCCATCAACATTTGCTGTAAGAGTGGCTGTACCTGATGATGCACGTGCACGTGCCCAGAGATAGAATATTGTACCTGAGCCAACTCGAGGCTGGAATGTGTATCCAAGATTTCCACTTCCATTCACATAAGAATCAGCTTGTGAAAAATCTCGTCCTGTATAGCCTGTAGTCTTGATTGTCGCAGTACCAGTATCGTAGAGCTCTGCATCAATCATGAAATTCTTTGACCAATATGATGGATGAGTTCCTTCATGCCACGCATCAAGTTGGTAGAAGACAGGAGAAGAAGTATTTGTATTGTCATAGATATACATACTTCCTTGTCGTCGTGCTTCGAATGTCACATCATTTCCACCAAGTTTGATAGTAAGATTTTTCTTATCTTGAACATTTCCAGTAAGGTTGGATGATTGGTTCAAGTTTGCTGCAATCATGTATTTATTACCTGAATTTGATTTTCGGACAGTTACAATTGCATTTGGATCGTTTGTAAGCCATGAATATCCGAGACCAAGATTCATATTGTCTGGATGGAAGTAAGCGTCACCTTGCATTAAATCAGATGATTTATAGAATGTGTCCACTCGAGAAACAAGTGCTTGAACATATGGTGCTATTGCATTTTGCCATGTATATGACTCAGGAAGCCCTACTGCGACAGGAACATACATGCAGTCACCTGTATTATTGAAGAATCCGGTATAGAAAAATTCTGAACCAGCATTTGCAAGATTCTTTATCAGCCCAAGATAGTGACCAGGAGTAAGATTCTTTGTTGTGTTTGTCCACCATCCTGGAGAGATGAAGATACTTGAATATTTATCACCAGATGCACGCTGTGTTGCAAGTGCTTCATTAAACCATCCCCACCCATGCCATGCTGAAGTCCAAAATCGCCAGTTTGTTGGCCAACATGGGTAAAAGTCTCCCGTTGCGTATTTTTGACCATTCACTGTAGTGTTTATATTTCTTACTTCTGACCAATCAATTCTACCTATTGGACCGCCTTCGTGTGGATATTCTGAGAATCTTGTGTTTTGCAATCCAGACAATGTCATAAATCTTCCACTAAATGACTGATTAACATTTTCTGCATACTTTTTACCCATATACTTCTGAACGTTCATACCAGCTTGCGCAGCTTCTGACACAACAAGTGGATCAGTGTTAAGAAGTGTATCGCTTAGCCCATGAACTATTTCTCCGTTTTCGTTTATGATATCAATCACTTTATTTGGGTTTGCTGCAACACGAGCAGGAAGTGCGGTCATCAAATTCTGGAGCGCTGTCTTGATTGCATCTCCATCGGCTATATAACTTGAAATAAGCGAGGTTGAAGCGGGTCTCCAAAGTTTATCTGTTGTTGTTGTGATAACATTTCCAGTTGCTGGATCGGTAGTTATAAACTGACCACTTGAATTCTGAAGATAGTGATCGTTGGGAAGTGTTTTTGATTTAAGTTTTGAACCATTTAGTTGTCCTCGGTATGTAATAACCGCAAGTGGAGTATTTGGGTAATCATTTGCAAGCTTCGCAAGTGCGGCACGGTATTTTGTACCTGCTGATGCAGATGAGTAATCTTGTCCTGGTTGAACATTGTTGATAGTAATCGCATAACCAAAGTTTTGCGCGAGCTCTTTCATTATATTGTATGCATTTGATGCGACAGTTGCATTGTCGTCAACAGTATTCGCTGCCACCTGAGCCTGGTACTGAATATCAGCCCATAGTACGTTTGGAAGAAGTGTATGCCCTGCTTTATAGCGAGGAAGAGGATATTTTTGAAGCTGCACAAGCGGCTTGTCAGTAATACCAGTTGTGTAACTTGCATTTGGATCAAGAGAAGCTCCTGGTGCGTAATTGAGAGGGTCATAAACACCAGTAGTTGATCCTCCCTGTACTACAGATGTGATTGGTGTCCAGTCTTGATATTCAACTCCCGCCACAAAATCAGAGTAGTGCTGTTTGATCAAATTTCCAGGAAGAGCAGTTGTATAGAGTGCGATTTCATCTAGGTCACCAGCGTATTGTCGATATTCTGTGGTAGTGTTGAAAAACGCAAGTCCTGTTGCTGCACCTGACACAAGGTTTCCAGAAGTACTTGATGCTGAGAAACCACTAGGAAGTGTTCCGTCAACCCAAATTTCTTTAGTACCATCAGATTTTCGAACAAAAGCCATATGGTGCCAATTTCCATCTGTATAGTAATTCCACGATCTTTGATTTGCACCATTCATGTCTATCGCCAAATCATGAACCACTCCATTTGCGGTCTTTGTTTTGAACGAAAGAGTGTTTGAATATGTCAAAGTATTTCCACGTGATGGCATCACTGTAAATCTGATATCTACAGATCCGTTTGTATCTTCACGGAAGAATTCTGTATTCTGAAATCCTCGTCCAGGTTTGAACAAGAATTCAATTGTGAATTCATTTGTAAAACCTGTACCTCCAGTCACATGATAACGCTGTGCAGTATTTTCATACGGAATTCTAATAAACTTACCAACCGGACCACCCGAAACGAGTTGTATACTTGTTGGTATCACATCTGCTCCAGAACTTGATGAAAGTTGTTTTGTTCCAACAGAAGATGCATTCATATCAACACCTTCAAGCTGGAAAAATGTTGATTGATTTATAGGGGTTGATTGCGGAACAGGTGAATAAGAAACCTGCGCTAATTGAGAACCCGGATTTCGAATGATTCCAGATTTTTGTATGACTGTGACAAGAAGCACAATCGACAACGCGCAGAATACTACTGCTACAATTTTTTTCATAATTTACTACTTATAAAATACTATTAATAATTTAAAATTTGCGCATACACTTTACGCATACTAAGTATATCGCTTATAAAAGTGAATATCTAGAAAAGTTGTTGATAACTCTAATAAAAAAGACCGTATTCTACTCTACGGTCTTCATGAACTAATGTTGAATCAATACTGTTGCTATCTCGTCACACACCATAACTATATACATACCATTTGCATAAGGTGTGGTATCAATACTCATAGAATGCAATTCATCAGTAGTTCCTTTTTTGATAATTCTTCCTGTAATATCACAAAACAGCACATTGCATTGTCTTATTGTTTGGATATATAACATATTATCTGTGGGATTTGGGTAACACACTATATCTTTATCTGCACATGTACTAATTTGTACTCTCTCTTTGCACCCTACGCAGTCAATAATTTGCACAGCGCAAGGCGAAAATGAAGAAATTAGTGAATCATTGAGCGAAATAAGACTTCCAGAATAGCCCAACCATGATATTTCATCACCTTCACTGGGTGGATGAGCGTTATTCCATGCTTTATATAGCTTTTTACCACCATTGTCTTCAATCGAATACATAATAATAGGTGATTGATCGAGCACAAGTGTCTCAACAGCAGAATCACGACATCCTGTAGAATCATCAGTAAACACAAGGAGATATTCACATGTAGTATCAAAATATGTGACCGAATCATTGATGAGCTGCCTAGAAATTTCCACGTATTCCCAATTAGAAAAGATTGAAACCCAAGGAAATGAATCATTTTCCCTCATTTTCCACTCATACTCGCCTGTATACTGATAGCTTCTTACCGGAGACAAGATGACGAGTGTGTTTTGAAGTGATGTTGAAGTACAATGACTGCTCGCATAGACATCAATATACTCTATTTCATCGACATTACACTGACCATGAATATTGTGACATATACACAACATAATCATGTAGATAATAAGGATTGCTTTCATGTTTTATGTTTTAAGAGGTTCTTTTACTCTTATTACATCACAGATGAGAGAAATAAGAAGTGAAAAATAAAAAAAACGGCACCCTTACGGGAGTGCCGTTTTGATAACACAGGCTGTTACCTCTGTATTATCAATTTTGTACCTTGTTCGCCGGAGCGAACAAGGTACAAACCATTTGGTAAATAACTCACGTCCACAGCCTGCGGACGTTCATTACCACCAAAGGTGTCGAAAGTGTAGCTTTGAATCAAGCGACCATTTGCGTCGAAGATTGCTACATCCTGATCGTATCCAGTAACCTGGATTTGATCATTTGCCGGATTTGGGCCGATTTGGAGGTCAAGAATTGATTCCTGGCTTTCCAATTGTTCAACATCATCACCTTCTTCGATACGCGCACCAGGAGAAACAATTCTCGCTTTAATACGAACTTGTTTCGATTTTACACAATTCCCAGAGGTCACAGTTGCCCGCATCTGCACTTTGTAAAGTCCAGTGTCTGACGCAGTGAACGTCGAGCACCCCTGAGCAACCAGTAGTCCATCTTTATACCATTTTGTTTTGGACATAACGGTCGGCCAGTTTGCCGAAGCAGTCAGGGTGCTGGTTTGTCCAGGCTTTATCACATACTTTGTGGGTATCAAAGTGATACCGAACAAAGTAGGAGCACTAAACGGACTTACCACAACATCTGTATAACAGCCGTTGTTGTTCATTGCCCTGAATCCGCCACCGACAATACTTGTTGAAATTGTGTCGGATGTAAATGGAACACTGAATCCACCATTGTCGTCGTATTTGTAGTACATGTCAGCCCCGATTGGCTGAAGCACAACACCGAAACATTTCGGAGTAAGTGTGTAGCTCGCATTCGGATTTGGATTCACCGAAAGTTGTACATTTACCATCTGTGATGACCCATTTGCCATGTAGCAGGTAACTTCATAGTTACCATTGTCCGCCACGGAGAAACCGTAGCAATCAACATGTCCAATCTGCGGATCATACGTCCAGCCTGCTGGCAGGGATAATTTTGAACCACCCTTAGTCCAGATGATGCTGTCCACATTGTTCTGATTTGAACGGTCAACATAAATGTTGACAACAGTCCCTTCACAGGGAGTGTCATAGTGTGGCTGTACGCTCAGAATTTCCTGAGCGTACATTTGTTTTGGTGCATTCATCCCGAACACAACCAAAAGAAGATAGATGATTTTCTTCATTTCTTATTTAAGTTTTTGAGTTTCAATTTCTTAATTAAAGTATATCATATATATTACAAAAAGTCAATAACCTGTGGAAAACACACACTGTACCCAGAAAATCTAAAAAACCTTACAAAATAAGGTTTTTTTAGAAAATTGCCGTAAAATAAGGATAATTATAGTATATCGAGTATTCGAAGACGGATTTCTGGTCTTCTGACGAAAAACGACTCCTCTATTGTGCACACAAGGTCAATAGTCATACCTTTTACGAGTTCTCGCTCAAAACTATGCGTTCCGGCAAAAAACTTTATTGCTTTTACTGTCTTCCCTTTATCGTCACCTATAATAATCTCAAGATGATTATTTTCTTTACCAAAATGCTTCGCCCCGACAAGTGTTACTTGTTTCAACAAAAACACAGGTCGAGGATTCCCCGCTCCAAAAGGCGCAAGTGGCTTGATCTGCGACAATGTCTTTGAGTTAATATCTGGAACACCAAGCACAGCGTCAATCATCAATGATG
>CAYWZM010000037.1:0-7129 GCA_964462355.1 uncultured Candidatus Saccharibacteria bacterium | reverse complement strand
CTGTAAGAGGAGGTAATGTTAACCATAATAGAGACGAAGTTGCTCCTCGTGGTGTCTGTGGTGCTTCCGTGTGTGCCACAAAGAAAATAAAAAAAATGGCAACGAAGAGTGTTGCATTATACGCAAACTTTTCATTTTCATTGGACTTAGTTCCACCGCGCGAAAGATAGTTTTTGTATTTGTAGGATTTGTTATTTTCACTCCAAGCTGTAAACAAATACGCGCAAAGATAATACAACTTTGGTCCGACAATAAAAAGAAATGAGAAAATAAAAAATACTCTAAATAGTAACATACTTACCAGTCCATTTGAACTATGAAATTCAATAAATGGACGTATGACCCACCGATTTTTGTAGGATATCTCTTTTTTGTAATTCGCAGAATGTATCGACGTGTCGAAAGGAGTCAAGCAGTAGGTGTTGGTGTACATTTTTGAATTGCTGTACACGTTATCAACTACAACTGATGTTCCTGGATGGTCCATCAATTGCTTTGCTTGGAGTTCTGTAATTTCGTCAGGGTGATTCTTTAAATCATTAAGATAATTTTGGACGGTGTTTCCTATAGAGGAAAGTGAGCACATGAGAATGGTCAGTGAGAGCAGGATTTTTTTCATGGTGTACAATTTTTTAATTACTCTACTGTATTGTGCTCTATATGTCAAACAACGTCTTTTTTTTGCAATACTCTTATGACCTATTAATGTATTTAATGCTATAATTGAGTGCATAACGTGAAGTTTTTATTTTTAATTAGTCTAATTATTTTTTATGACGTGGGCAGGCAAAAGACAATTGATGTATTTTTCCCTTGTGTTTCTTGTCGTATGTACGGGTCTTTTTGTAGTTATATATCCACGAATTTCTATACCGCCAACATGTACGGACCAGAAGCAAAATGGCACAGAAGGGGGTGTTGATTGTGGTGGTGTGTGTGCACGCATGTGTGCATCAGACACGCGTGATCTTACTGTGGTGTGGGCAAGATCTTTTGAAGTGATACCAGGTGTGTATCATGCAGTTGCGTATATTGAGAATCAAAATGTAAATGCGGGTGTCAAAAGTGTCCCGTATCAATTTAAGCTTTATGATGAAAAAAATATCGTAATAACTTCGCGTGAAGGTACTGCAATGATTTTACCAAATGGTCATACTGTTATATTTGAAGATGCACTTCAAACAGGAGGTAATCGTATTCCTAAAATTACTCGATTTGAGTTTACAAAGAAACCAGAATTTTGGAAGACATCAACGCTTTACAACGAGGCACGAATTGTTGAATCTGACAAAGGGATAGGCTCACTTGAGAGTGTGCCAAAAGCATATGCAGTACTTAAAAATGAATCATTTATTGATGTAGGTACTTTTCCTGTATACGCGATTGTGTATGATCAGTTTGACAATGCGATTGGAGCATCAAAAACTATAGTTGATGGACTTCAAAAACAAACAGAATCAAAGGTGTTTTTCTCATGGCCAGCTCCGTTTGGCAAAGTCGCTCAGACTCTTGAGATTGTTCCTGTAGTAAATCCTTTTACGCTTGGTGAAAAACTTGATTAGTCATGATTGCATTATTCAAAAAATTTCATAGTGATGTGTCTTCGGGTATGGACTGGCTTTTGGTGAGTGCTATCGTACCACTCGTTGGGTCTGGATTGATAACAATGAAATCATTTGTTGGCGATGGTTCGTATTTCGAAAAACAACTCTTGTGGATCGGGATATCTTTTACGATTTTTTTTCTGCTCTCAACTCTTGATTTTAGGTTTCTAAGACGTACTGATGTGCTTGTGTTTTTATTTCTTTTGTTTACAGGAATACTCCTCGTGCTTTTTATACTTGGAAGTACAGTCAAGGGTGCACAGAGTTGGTTTTCGTTTGGTGGGTTCGCGTTTCAGCCTTCTGATATGACAAAACTTGTTGTGATACTCGTGCTTGCGAAGTACTTTTCCCGAAGGCATGTCGAAATAGCCCATGTGAAGCATTTGTTTGTATCTGCGCTTTACGCGTTTATTCCATTTTTTCTCGTGTTTCTACAGCCGGACTTTGGTTCTGCGATGATTATATTTTTTGTGTGGTTTGGAATGACACTCGTATCAGGAATTTCAAAAAAGCATCTCGCAGTGGTGTTTGGAATCGGTGTTGTATCGTTTTGTGCATTGTGGTTTTTTGTATTCCAACCCTATCAAAAAGCCCGAATTGCAAACTTTTTGAATCCGTATGCTGATGTACGAGGCACAGGTTACAATGCGTATCAGTCGACAATCGCAGTAGGATCTGGGCAATTTTTAGGAAAGGGTGTTGGATATGGAACACAATCTCGATTACAATTTTTACCAGAATACGAAACTGACTTTATTTTCGCTGCCTTTGCTGAAGAGTGGGGTTTTGTAGGTGTTATATTATTGTTTATTTGTTATGGAATAGTTGTGTGGAGAGTGCTCGCCACTGCGGCTCTTGGTGTGACAAATTTTGAAATGCTTTTTGGTATGGGTGTCGCCATTTATCTCATGAGTCATTTTATTATTAATGTTGGAATGAATATTGGAGTGATGCCTGTGACCGGAATCACGCTCCCATTTATGAGCTACGGAGGATCTCATTTACTCACTACATTTACTGCACTTGGTATACTTATGGGAATGAGAAAATACAGACTTGCGACACATCGAGACAATATGAAAAATGAATTTCTCGGAATATAGGTTGTTATTTTTATTATAGGATTTACACTATAGCTATGGATTCAGTACTTTTCTTTCCAGTTGTATTTTTTGATTCTGTTCTCACACAGTCTTTGGTTATTTGGTGTGCAACAGGGCTTGGTACAATATCGATTATTGGCGCAGTTTTTTTTGTGTTATTTCATACAGATACATATAGCCATAAAGACAATCCTATTTTGATGGCAAAAACAAAAATGATCGAATTGTTCACAGTGTTTGGATCGGTGATGTGCTCATGGGGGATTGTTGTTTTACTGAAATCCATTATTGGTGCTCCACGGCCATTTTTATATTTTGATTCTTTAAACCCATTATTTAATTATGGGGGATATGATTCATTTCCATCAGGTCATGCAACATTTTTTGCTGCACTTGCAACATCGCTTTATTTTTATCATCCACGAATGGGTACTCTCTACTTTGTTATCGCGCTTATCATTGGATGTGCACGAGTGCTGTCTGGAATTCATTTCCCGATAGACATTGTGGCAGGTTTTGCACTGGGGATACTGATCACATACGTGCTTCACTATATACTGAAAGAAATAGTTTTTGTCAAAAACTAACTGCTTGCTCACATACTAAAATAAGCATACAATAGCGATATTATTTGATAATTTTCGGTACCGTATGTTAAAAAAACGAATTACAGCATTGATATTGTTAATCCTCGGCGCTTTTGCCGGTTATTTTGTTTATACATCAGAGTTTGCTGGATCAAGTCAGTCATGGATTTCAACAAAGAAGTTTCGACTAGGATTGGATCTTTCTGGTGGAACCCATTTGGTGTATAGAGCTGATGTTTCGCTAATTGAGAAAGGGGAGATTGATAATTCTATGAATGCACTACGTGATATTGTTGAGCGTCGTGTAAATCTATTTGGAGTGTCTGAGCCAAATGTTCAGATTGAGAAAGGTGGGGCGCTTTCAACTGACAATCATCGTTTGATTGTTGATCTTCCTGGTGTGACTGACGTTTCAAAAGCAGTTGAAATGATCGGACAAACTCCACTACTTGAATTCAAAACTGAACGACCAGATGGTCCAGAGAAAGAAGCATTGATTAAAAAGTTTAATGATGCTTCGGAAAAAGCAAGTAAGGGTGAGGATGTTACCGAAGAAGTGATTGACCCGTACTATATTTCTTCACCGCTTACAGGAAGGTATCTTAAGAAGGCACGACTTGAATTTGACCCACAAACATCAAGTCCAATAGTATCACTTCAGTTTAATGAAGAAGGCAGTGATTTGTTTGCGCAAATTACAAAAGCAAATATCGGGAAAACTGTTGCAATATATCTCGATGGATATCCAATATCAACACCTAATGTTCAACAAGAAATCAAAGGTGGTAATGCGGTAATTACTGGTCAATTTACACCACAAGAAGCAAAAACACTTGTAGGGCGTTTAAATTCTGGAGCACTTCCTGTGCCAGTAGAATTGGTGTCGACACAAACAATTGGGCCATCTCTTGGGGGACGAGCTGTTGATGCAGGTGTGATGGCATCAATGATTGGATTTATTGTAATCGCTGCATTCTTGATCGTATGGTATCGATTGCCAGGACTTGTTGGAGTGGTTGCGCTTGGTTTGTATGTTGTAATAATGCTTGTTTTGATAAAACTTATTCCAGTTACACTTACTGCAGCAGGTATCGCAGGGTTTATTATCTCAATCGGTATTGCTGTCGACGCAAATGTTCTTATATTTGAAAGAATTAAGGAAGAAATGAAGAAGGGAAGTTTGGTGAGCGAGGCAATCTCAAAAGGATTTGATAGAGCGTGGTCATCAATTAGAGATTCAAACATATCAAGTTTGCTTACCGCAACAATATTGTTTTGGTTCGGTACAACCTTGATTCAAGGGTTTGCACTAATGCTTGGAATGGGAGTTCTTGTATCACTATTCTCTGCAATTATGGTTACTCGAATATTTTTGTTTGCACTCGATGTATCGGATACTTCAAAGGTCGTCAAATTTCTTTTTAGTTCTGGATTTTCAAAGTAATTGCAAGTCCATATTACTCACTAATTATTATAGTTATGTTTATCATTCGAAATAGAAAATTATTTTTGGGAATCTCTGCGACACTTGTACTTGCGTCAATTGTGATTCTGTCTGTGTTTGGATTGAAGCTCGGTATTGAATTCAAGGGTGGCACCCTCGCTGAAGTGGTCTATCCTGATACACGTCCAGAACAAACACGCATCGAAGAAACCCTTGAAAAAAGTTCAATTGGTACAGCACTTGTACAACCAACAGGAACAAATGGATATATGATCAAGACTCATTCACTTTCTGAAAAAGAACGAGTTGTATTGATGAACGCACTTTCTTTTGACGGAACAGTAAAGGTTGAAGAAAAGAATTTTACGACAATCGGTCCTTCTGTTGGGAAAGAACTTGCACACAAATCAGTGGTTTCAATCATTCTTGTGATTGTAGTTATCATGTCGTTTATTGCATATGCATTTAGAAAAGTATCTGAACCTGTGTCTTCTTGGAAATATGGAGGGATTGCTATGGTTGCGTTGATTCACGATGTGATCATTCCATCAGGGGTGTTTGCGCTTATTTCGCACTACACAGGTGCAGAAGTAGACACACTTTTTGTTGTGGCACTTTTGACAGTTCTTGGACTTTCAATTTCTGATACTATTGTGGTATTTGATCGAATTCGTGAAAATCTTCGAACTAATCAAGACAATAGAACCAATGAATCATTCGAAGATACAGTTGGAAAAAGTATTAGTCAGACATTTACTCGCTCGATAAATACTTCACTTACAGTTATTTTGGTGCTTCTAGCTCTGTTGGTATTTGGACCAGAATCAACACGATATTTTGCACTCGTACTCACAATCGGAATGTTTTTTGGTACGTACTCAAGTATTTTCCTTGCATCACCACTTCTTGTAGTCTTGGGAGGAGGGAAGAAAAAATAATCACTGTTAAAAAAGCCATCGCATGCGATGGCTTTTGTTTCGTGTACTACACATACATATTCGTTTTCCGAGAATCAGGGATTCCATTTTCTGACATATTCCACTTCTTTTCTTCTTCGCTTTTTACCGAATATGAATCAGAATATGTTTTTTCTTTATACACTATTCGTTGTATAGAAAAAACAACAAACGCAATTCCAGATGTACCAAGTGCCAAATAATTCATCATTTGTCTCATTTCTGCAAAATAAAAAATAATTTCAAACACTGCTACACTAAGACAAAATACACATGCTCTGAGTAAGACGACGTGAACCATGAGCCTTGAGGCCCCGGTTTTGAGCCGGCTATGATGTGTTTCGATAAGAAACACAAGAAGCGGAATGCTCAGTAGAAGTATATATAGAGATATGCTGATACAGTAATACGCACATACCCAATTTATACAAAATGCAATTGAGAATGCGATTCTAAATACATATAATTCTAGTAACTTTGCTTCATGGTTATTTTGAAGTAGATTCATCTCGTATTTGTTTTTTTAAGGTTCGTATCACGTACTCTATACCTATGTATGAACAGTGTCAAACTAAGAATTTGTTAGTTATATACTTAATTATACGTAAACATAATATTGGATTATGTTAATTATTTGCATCCTACTAAAATATGGTATACTTTTGACATACTAATTTAATACAATCATCATACTATGATAATTTTCTTTATATTTATTGGAGTGATAGTCTTGTGGGCGATTATGGCATACAACGGTTTTGTGCGAGCAATAAACCGTACAAAAGAAGCATGGGCGGATATTGATGTCCAACTCAAGCGTCGTTATGATCTTATCCCTAATCTTGTAAACACAGTAAAGGGATATGCTGCTCATGAATCAACTGCATTTGAAAAAGTGACTGAAGCGCGTTCAAAGGCAATGCAGGCGGGAAATAATCCACACGAAAAGGGTGAGGCAGAAAATATGCTCTCTGGTACTTTGAAATCACTCTTTGCAATTTCTGAAGCATATCCAGAACTCAAGGCAAATACAAACTTCCTTGAGCTTCAACGAGAGCTTTCTGATACAGAAAATAAAATTCAAGCATCTCGACGGTTTTACAATGGCAATGCACGTGATTTGAATACTCGTGTTGAAGTATTTCCGGGCAATATCATTGCAAAGTTTTTTGGATTCTCTAAGCAAGAGTACTTTGATCTTGATGAAGGAGATGCAGCAAAGAATAATGTTGAAGTTAAGTTCTAGTAGTTAGTCTATGAATTCTGTCAAACGATTCATCACCCATATTCTTTTTGGGATATATATTGTTTTATTTTTAGTGCTTGCGATTTCACCACGTGAACGATCGGTGTGGTTTGTAGAAAACATAACCATCATACCGATTGTTGTGACGCTATTACTGTTTTATATCAATAATAAGCTATTTAGCCCATT
>CAYWZM010000036.1:0-7181 GCA_964462355.1 uncultured Candidatus Saccharibacteria bacterium | reverse complement strand
CTGATCGCAAAGAAGTTATAAAGTATCTTTATGACGTCTTTGGAAAATTAGCAGAGTTTGCTGACGCACGTCACTTAGATAGTGTGGTAAAAGTTGAAGATGATAACTTTTTCTTTATGTGTCCAGTTGTATTTAGCGACAACAGAGGTATTTCTCTGAGTGATCCGTATTCTATCTCAACTATTGCAACTGATATCATAAGAAGCGGGGATTATGAATCGATACTATCGTCTCTGTTTTTGTTTGGCGTTGCACACAACAGCAGAATGAATGCGTCGAACGAACGAGTTACATACTATGCAATCGACCCAGTATTTTCCGAGGCTATGGGAATGCTTGCTGGGTTTGCAAATGTCGGCGTGTGCGTCAAGGAAGTTGGTACTCGTTCGGAGCTTAAGAGATACTACATTTCAGATTCTCGTATAAATGAAGTGCTTCACGTATCTGATCCTAGGTATCGTGATGCAGTCTTTACTGTAAAAGAAGGCAAGTATGGAAATGAGTATTTGATTAGCATGACGAAAATATCTTTATTGGATACAATAAATTCTCCGTCCCAGCTACAAATCGTATCTGTTGGAGAAAAGCCAGTGGATGGTGTTGACACAGTAAGTTTTTCATCCCATTCGTTTGCACTTAGTGGTAATAATTTAAAGGCTGGACGTTCGGTGATGCCTGAAATATGTCATACATCGAAAAAGATATCGGATATTTCTTCAATGTTTCGAAATAATCTTCCGTATTTTTTTCATCCGCTTTATGATGCTTCTAAGCAATGGCAACTCGAAATGCAAAGTATGCAGTTTTTGTCGTTAATGCTTTCCTTGCGGCAAGATGTATCATTTTCTTTCGAAAAAGTTTTTCAACCTATTCCTGTGCTTATGAACCATGTAGTTCCTGTGTTTGAGAATGTGCCAACTGTACATATCCCGTACACGCTTCCTTTGTATCGTGAAGATTATTCCGGTAAGACAATTGGTGACGCGATTGTAAAAGGAAAACAGATTCACTTTAAGTAAGGTGAACCGCCCGAATTATGGGCGGTTTTTTTATTTTCATTAACAATGTAAAATATGTATATGTTTACTCAATCGGGAAAAATTGTTTTTAGTGTAATCCTACTGCTCGTTTTGGGTGTTGGGGGAATTTTTTATCAATCGTATAAAAATAATAATAAAGGGCAAGAAGTTCCGGTCAAAAATATTGGTTCGACTATTAAGGAACCAACCATAACACTCGATTCCCCAAAAAATGGCGAAGTGCTTGATGGAAAGGTGCTTGTGAAGGGTAGCGCGAAGGGATGGTTTTTTGAGGGAAGTTTTCCAGCTCGCATTGAAGATAATGTAGGCAATGTGCTCGCAATGGTGCCTATTCAATCAAAAGGAGACTGGATGGTTTCTGATTTTGTACCGTTTGAACAGACAATTGAATTTTTTACAGATAAAACTGATGGATTTGTAATACTTCAAAAGGATAATCCTTCGGGAGATACTAATCTCGACGAAGAAAAGAAAATTCCTGTGAAGTTTGTGCCACAAGAGGGGATGACAGTGAGTGTGTTTTTTGGAAACACTCTTTACAATCCAAATCAAATTGATTGTACAAAAGTATACCCTGTAGAGCGCGTAGTAAAAAAAGACCCAAAGACTGCAACTGTTGCACTGAAAGAATTACTCAAAGGCCCAACAGTGAGTGATTCGAAAGAAGGATATAGTTCATCACTTAATTCTGGAATTGAGCTGAAATCACTATCTATTTCAAACGGTATTGCAAAAGCTGATTTTAGTCCTGTGCTCGGAGAAGGTGTGGCTGGATCGTGTCGCGTGGGTCAGATAGTGTCGCAAATTGAATCAACGCTCAAGCAATTTCCGACAATAAAAGAAGTACAGATTTCTATTGATGGAGTGAGTGAAGGAATTCTTCAGCCATAACTTAAATTAAAAAAACCGGAACATGTGTTCCGGTTTTGTTGCATTTATGCAACAGAGGGTTGTTGTCCAAGTTTTTTGAGTACTTTAACGTGGGACATGATCGCAGACCAAAGAGTCGATTCTTCGTTGTGTCTGATCCCATGTGCAAGTGCAACATTTTGTACAATACCCATTATTTTTGGATAATGAACATGGCTTATCTTGGGAAAGAGGTGGTGTTCAACTTGGAAGTTGAGGCCACCAACAATCCAAGAAAGAACTTTACTCTTTGTTGCAAAATCAGCAGTTGTTTTGAGCTGGTGTGCAGTCCAATCGTCATGCACCACACCATTGTCTGAAGTTACGTTGTCAGTATCTTCGACAATGTGTGCTAGTTGGAAAATTGTGCTGATGACAAATCCGCAGACGAGTGACAGCACGAGAAATCCGCTCAATGCATACGCAAATCCATGTGAATACCAAGGTATTCCTATAAATATGCATATGTACGCAATTTTACTCACCCAAAAGATAACATGATCAATTGGCTTCATGATGATTTTTCCGCCATGTGCCACGCGTACTTTTCCTGAGAAGTATTTTGCAAAATCACTTACAAATATCCAAAGAATATAGGTAAATGCATAGAAAAGTACCCAATACACATGTTGGTATTTGTGATACCATTTCCACGGTTGAACACTATGAACTCTCATTCCTGGGATGTCTATGTCTTCATCGTGATTGTTGATGTTGGTGTAGGTATGATGTGCAATGTTGTGCTTCTGTTTCCAGAAAAGCACGTTTCCGCCAACAAGATTAAGGCTGTACCCAAATAGTTCGTTCACCCATTTTTTACTTGAGTATGATCCGTGTGCAGAATCATGCATTACATTAAATCCTATGGACGCAAATGTAAGTCCCAAGAGGGGATAGAGTACCAGAAGTGAAAGTGTCATTGATTGTGACACAATAATTCCAACATAGGTTAGGACTAAAACTGTCAACAGAATCACTGTTTTACTGTAGAGCTCCGGTGTCCCGGTTTTTGGTGTACCTGTTCGAGTAAAATACTCATCGACTTTGCGGTGAAGTATTTTTTTCAGTGTTGATTCATGGGGGTTTCTAAATACGACTCCTTTGTTCGTAGATAGAGCAGGAGAGGTAGATTGTATTTCCATTTTGAAGTGCTTTTTATGAAGTATAGCGTAAAAAATGCTAGAAGTGGAGGATTGGTGCAACAATTCAAATGAGCGACGGCCATGGCCGTCGCTCATTTGAATTGTTGTAAACATATTCGGTCGGGGTGTAGGGAATCGAACCCTGCCCTCATGTTCCCAAAACATGTATACTACCGATATACTACACCCCGAAATTATTAAAAACAGATTAAATATAGCACAATTTTTAATAATTTCAATTATTTTATAATTAGGTATACTGTTAAACATGAACAACCATTTTGAATCTCTAGGACAAAAACAAAGAGAAAGCATACGAGATAATTTACCGATGCAACTTGAGCTTGCTCGGAAACTTGAAAGTGTGTATGAACACAGGCCGGATATTAGAAATTTTGAAGGCGCAATGAAAGGAACAAAGCAAGAGTCTGAATATACAAAAGAAGCAATTCAAAAAGATGTAGAATACGTTGATTCTACACGAGCTAAAATTGAAGAAAAAAACAGCTCGCAAGGGAAAGAGGTATTAGATAGCACAGAAATCGGATTTCAGCTTTCAGAAATTTTGCAGGCAATGATTGTTGATAGACTTAATAATCACTGGTTCAAAAATTTTCAAGCAATAATGACTTCAGATTATGATGACTTGCGTTCTGGAATTGATGCAGTGCTTAAGCACGAAACAGGTGTTCAGCTCGGTGCATCATTTGACTTCACTGTTGCAACACAAGAAAAAATTATATATAAAAAATTGAAGGATGAATGGGAAAAGCATGTAGTAAAAGGTTCTGTGCCAGTACTTAAGTATTACGAAGACCCAGATACTCATGAAAAGAAGAGTTTGCTCGTACCTCGATTTATTATTGGTGCAACTGTTGCTGATGTTGAAGAATTAGCACATGCATATATTAATAATGATTCAGCGATTCTAGATAATCACCCTTTTAAGTATTTGATGCTTCAGCAGATTGAAGAGCAATTACAATCTGTGCTCGATGAATACGAACTTAATCCTGATCCAAAATATGATTTTGCAAAGAAAAAGTATGAGGCAATCCAAAAACTTTTGCGTATTATGAAAAATGATATTCATTTAGATGAAGAAACAAGCATTAGTGTGCACGAATACTCAAAAAAGAGTGTTGCACTTGATATGATGAGACGTTTTAGAATTATGAGACAAAGTATTTCAGGTGCCTTACCAGATGAAGCAGAATAAGCAAAAGTCGCCAGATACTTCTGGCGACTTTTGCTATGGTGCCCCTTAGGCTTCAAAAATCCGACGGGAGGAAAAATTGTCACAAGCGACAACCCACCTACTACTACATCCGTCCTCCAAATAAACCTAAAACCCATACGCACGAAGGGTTTCTTCAGATTCTATGCAAAGACCTCAACTTGCTACAAAAGACAATTATTGAGACGGGGTGAGAAATTGTCATTTATAGCATTTTCTCCCTCCTTATTCTCAATATCAATTTGATTAATAATAAAAGTATCACCATGAAACACACATCTCCATATACAAACAACAACCTCAAATCTTTCAGATTAAAAACAGGCTTAACCCAACAACAAGTTGCCACTCATCTTGGATTCCACACAAATGAAAGAATATCTAAGTGGGAAAAGGGGACTAAGTCCCCAAATCTTATGAATCTTGTTCGTCTCTGTGAGCTTTATAATACTTCGCCAAAATCCCTTTACCCTTCTTTGACTCTCTGCAAAGATGATCGACTTGGGAAGGGGTGAGTTCAAGGTAAATAGTCACTAATAGTGCTGCTAAATAGTCTAACTCTATATGTGTCATTTTTGTTTTATAATACATTCTACTAAACTTCTCCTTCCCCACACTCCTAATGACTGAATCTACAGAACTTCGAAATCCTACTTGATCTTTCTTGTGCTCGACTAAATAATAATAATTCATGAATACAACATACATCCAACACCCATAAAATTAAAACCTCCACACAATGAATCTCGAGTTTCAGTGTATGGAGGTTGGTGGTGGATGTGATCATCATCCGGGGCATCGAACCATGAATAAGAATCTTTATGATTCTTGCACCGCAAAAAAGCAGTTAGTAACATGGTTTATTTTACTAACCTGACTGCAATATACAGGAATGAATACTTTTTCAATTAATTTCATTCGCTGTATATTTCATTTACCATCACAATTATTTTTTCTTTCCGCGTGATAAGTGAAGGTAAACAATGTCGAGGATTCTCATAAGAATTCGCTCAACGGAAATAAGGAGTTTAAGGTGAAATATGTGGATTAAAACTCCTGGCAAAATCCACATTAGTAACAGGATGGTCGAATCCATAATTACTTGTTTGTGATTTGGTGAATACAAATAGAAGTGTGTCTTCTTTCATGCTATTTTTCATAACGAGCTTTGATGAATCATTTGTTCTACAATTTATAACTTTTTTTGAATCCTGCAAATAAAAACTTGACAAACAAACAATTATTTGTTAATATACTGTTTATCAATCACATGGAAATACCTGATGGGTGTACATCAGCTATTCCGTTGGTTTCCTTATGCGGGTCGACGCATTTAGGATGGTGGGCTCGAGTACCACTAGGTAGCCGCAGTTAATCACTGCGGCTTTTTCTATTGGTATAATTTCCGGATTTTTTTTGACAACCCTTAAAAATATTGCGTTGATCAGAAATCCTCAAAAAGCATTACACACAAAGCTGAAACTGATTTCTAACAAAAATATGTTATAAGTAACATAAGGTGCGGGATAAGAGAATCGAACTCTTGTCTTCTGCTTGGAAGGCAGACATTCTACCACTAAACCAATCCCGCATACGTAGGTAATAATAGCACAATGTGTATTTTTTTTCAATAATCTCATTGCTTTGCGGTATTGTTTATGTTTGTTGAATTTTGTTGTATGAAAAATAAAAAAGGGAGCCGTTATGGCCCCCCAGATAATTTAATTTTCTGTGGCAGTAGCAGTCGCCACAGGTGTGCTCTCGTTAGTTTTGCTGTCAAAAAGAGCACTTAAGTGTGAAATTGTTTCAGGCTGATAAGTACCAAGGAAAATGTTTGCCCTCAATGATTGTTGATTGCTGCCATTCTTTGGGTTGCGTGCTCCTTCTCTGATTTTGACGTACAGCATCCCAAGAATAATTTCTTCTTTTGATCTGTCTCCCGACGTTTCAGGATTTCTTGTGAGCGACAGAGTAACTTTTGTGTTGCTTGTTGCCAGATCTGTAATCGTCTGAAGTAGTACAAACCGTTTTTCAGATTCTTGCTTCAGCCAACTTGATGTCATGATAACAATTTTAACGTTGTTTTTCATGCAAAAGTCGAATACATTTTCAATCGACAATTGCGATTCCATGATGTCATGGGTTGAATGCCGTAGAGATTTTTTTAATTTTTCTCTTACGTATTCGGTGAAGGTTTCTGTTCCTGTTTGAGGTGTCAGGATGAGGATTTGCTCTTTTCCTTTGTGCATATTTTTCTTTTGTTTAAGGTGCGGATATAGATTTTTGCATATTATTTAAACTTTGTCTAGTCATGCTAAAAAACACAAAAACCCGTAGGAAACGGGCTTGTGTGTGATTCGTATGAATCTGACTGCCGGCAGGCAGACTTATTTTACTGCGTCCTTGAGAGCTTTTGCAGCTCGAAACTTAGGGACTTTTGTAGCAGCGACTTTGACTTGTTCTCCTGTTTTAGGATTACGAGCCATTCGCGCAGCTCGGGCCTTCACCGAGAAGATACCGAGACCTGCAATTGAAACTTCATCACCTTTCTTCAAAGTGCTAATGATTGAATCGATGATTGACTCAACGATTTCTTCTGCTTGAACCTTGGTACCACCGATTTTTGCGTGGACCATTTCAACCATTGCTTGTTTGTTCATAACTAAACACAAATGATTATCCTTATAAATGGATGACCGTTTTATCGTTACTTGTTTGAAGATTATTCAAACGTCTAAATATCATTATATATCAAGGGATTTTTTACGCAACTTGAGGTAGGTTTAGAAAGTGGATATCGTTTTGGGTGACAAGTACATTTTGAGAAAGCTATATCCCCATGTGTGTGTCAAA
>CAYWZM010000035.1:0-7269 GCA_964462355.1 uncultured Candidatus Saccharibacteria bacterium | reverse complement strand
TCATTTTGTCAGCATCAGTGTAGTGATATGTTCGAGTTACAAAATCATCTTGACCTAACACATACTGTGCATTCTCACCATTTGAAATTGATGTAATGTCATATACAAGCACACGATTGTTGCCTGAATCTGATACAAAAAGTTTTCTTCCTGATTCATCTACAGCAAGACCTGCTGGATATCTCATTCCGGACTGAGTAGTAGTCGGTGAATTTGCAGTGAAGTTTGCCTGACCGAGTACATAGGCTGCAGCTGTTGAAGAAGAAGGAGTTGTAGATGTATCGTATACCAAGACTCTGTTGTTTATTGCATCAGCAATAAACATATGATTCGCAACTGAATCAAAGGCGATTGAAGTTCCATATCCGATATTGTATTGGTTTACAGCAAGAGTCAGAGGGTCACTGTCGAAATCACCAAAACGAGTATTTGTTGTTGTATTATTAAAACTATTATCCGAATTAAGATTGTATGTCCAGACTTCATTATTATTTACATTATCTGAACCAGCATAATTAGTTAGAGCATACAACACATGATGATTTGTATCAATTGCAAAATCTACAGCATACTGAAGAGTACTCTGATATGTCGCAGTTGCGGTGTAAGCTTCTGGTGTGGTATCGCTACCAGGAGCGACTCTTGTTGATAAGCCACTAACTAAAACATTCTTGTTTGAATAGAAAGATACCCCAGACGCAATGGTGTCACGTACCTGATTAATGTAATATGTAAAAGTTCTTTTGTATATTAGTGGAATACCGGACTGAAAATTGAAAGTAGAATTAATATTTGAATAAGGAAACGTTGAATTAAAACCTGGTGGAAGTGGAGAAGAAATTCCCATAACCTCATGTGTACCTCCCTGTACTGCCTCTAACGTCACAGATGTAGGATATGTGGCTGAAGCAACGCGTACTAAATCATAAGAAAGAACCCGGTTATTCATAGAATCAACAACCCAAAGTCGATTATTATCCGAATCAATATCGAGCCCACGTGGACGATAAAGTGCTGATTGTGTGGTACCTGATGCACTGGACACATAATCATCTTGCCCAAAAACTGAGACCGGAAGATCTCCAGGATCAATTTGACTTGTCACTAAATCTGTCATGTCATATCCCAAAATACGATTATTTCCAGGGTCAGAAACATACAACATTTCACTTCCTTCTGAATATGTAACATTAGATGAGTGACTATTATTAAGAAGTAGTGGTGTATCTCCTCCTGCATACCCTATGTATGCAAACGGTGAAGCTAATGCAAAGGAGTCTTCACTGCCAAAATTTGCCTTCCAAATCTGAACACCAGACAAAGTCGATATTGCTAAATATGAAGCAATATTCCTTGGGTCTGTAAAATACTCAACATCCGAAACAACACTCCCACTTGAAGGAACATCAATACTAAATACTGGATCCTCACCATCAACAATTGTTGAAATATCAAACATTGTAAGAGTTCCATCTGTACCTCCTGCAACATACAAATCAGTATGTGTCAAATCAATTGATAACCCTACTGGGTTGGTGATTGTTTCTGAATCATTTGAAACAAAATCTACCTGACCCAATACGTGAACAGCATTCGCACCAGATGCTATATGCTCAGAATCAAACACCATGATTCGTGAATTGTTTTTATCAGCCACAAAAAGCAAGTCCGTAGTATCATCTTTATACAAAGCAAGCCCTACTGGGTAATCTAAACCGCTTTGTGAAAGAGCTGATTCATTTGAAGTGAAGTTTGACTGACCATACACATAATCAGCCGTTCTATCAACAAGAACATTTGAAGAGTTGAGATTATACACAAGAACACGGTTGTTTCCGGGATCTGCAACATACAGCCTATGATCAACTGTGTCGATAATAGTATCTGCATACTCACCACTTGTATCTATACCCTGAGCTGTAATTTGATTATTAAAAGGTGAGTATAAATTTGTACCTTCAAGATCCCGATCATTTGAAACAACCTGTCCAATCACGTCTGCTAGTCCTGGATTATTCTCATTGGTACTTTGATCAAATAAGACAAAACGATATCCAGCCGGGTCTGCCACAATCATGTTTTGAATTGAGGAAATATCAAAAGTCCATGAAATATATCCGACACTTCCTGAAAACGTAAAATTTCCTGCAGTTCCTTCAAAGTCTGAATGACCAATTACACTAGAGGCGTCTTCATGATTTACTGCAAAAGAACTAAATCCAAGCACCCGGTTATGTAAAGAATCAGAAACATACAGTACACTATTATTTACATCATACGCAATACTCGTTGGACCACAAAAATCAGATTGACCATAAACACAATCAAAATTAGAAGAAGTAAAATTTTCTTGACCAAGTACAACAGTCGCATCACTACCAACTGAAAAATCATCAAAAATCATTACACGATTATTTAAATAATCGGCAACTGCATATCTATCTCCACCTAAATATTCAATATCAGTAGGACTATTTAGTGTATTTTTTGTAGTACCCGATACAGAAGAAACAAAATCTGACTGGCCAAGTATGGACACTGCAGACTCACCATCTCCAATCGCTGACAAATCTATATCAAACTTTAATACTCGATTATTTCCAGTATCTGCCACAAATAAAAATCTGGTATGATCATCTACATCGATTCCAGTTGAATTATTAAACCGACTATCGGTCGTATCCGGAGTGTTTGATACGAAATCTGGTTGACCTATTACATTCATAGCAGACATTCCATTTGTGATTGCGTCGAGATCAAAAAGTAGTACTCGATTGTTTCCTGTGTCAGAAACAAACAAAATACGCTGCGCTTCATCTATAGCTAAATCAGTTGGACCTGAAAGTCTATTTGCTGCAGTTCCAAAAGAAGACCCAAAAAAGTCATCCTGCCCGATAACGTTATCAGCAAAATAATCCATCGGTACACCATTAGAATTTGTATCAAATACTAACACACGATTTCCTGAGCTATCAGAAGTAAAGATCTTGTGATTAATTGAATCATATGCCGAACCTGATGGACTTAGTACAGAAAATCTTCCATACACATCAACTATAGAATTATTTTGCAAACCACTTGTATATACTGCACCCCCGAGATTATTTACCTGACCCAGTACATTTGACGCAGAGAACGCAGCAAAAATATTTGCAACCTTAAAGAACCCTACGAATAATCCGAAGAGAACTATAATTGCAATTGATTTTTTCTTGAGTAGATGTAATTCCTTATTACTCACACATTAATTATATGAAATATATAGCTATTATCAAAAGACGTATTGGGGATACGTGACCAGTAAAACTGCTTATTTTTTATCAATAAAATGATATAGTCAAATTATGAACATAGTAGTATTTGTCGGAAGTTTTTTGGGTATGATTGGACTTTCATCGTATGTTGTTTTTCGTGTCGGACAAGCGATTGGATTACTAAAAGGTACGAGTGCCACCATAGCGCTTATATTTATGATCGTGTTACCTATTTCTCTTGTAGTCACAATGGCAATAAGCAGAACAACGTGGAGTCCGCTCATACAATATTTCTACATACCAGGAGCAACATGGCTTCCCTATCTTTTATATTTGTTTATAGGAGCATTCATTACAGGAATTATTTATTTCATATCAATCAACTATAACCTGGCGATACCAGTACAACACATTGGGTTTGGGTTGTTTATGGTCGCAACAGTTTTGGTTGCATACGGGCTTTTCAATGCAACCCGACCACAGATAATTACGTATGATATTTCTTCAGAAAAACTTTCAAAAAATTGGAGTGGTAAAACAATTGTTCTCGTAGCAGATACACATCTTGGTATTGTATGGCGAGAAAAGTTTATGTCGAGAGTTGTATCACTTATAAACGAACAACAACCAGACCTAGTACTTCTTCCTGGTGACATCATTGATGGACCAGTGTTTCCGTATGCAAAAGGTCTTGAACCACTTCAAGATATCCAATCAACATATGGCACTTTTTTTACTCCTGGAAACCACGAAGGATACAACAATGATCAACAATCTTTTTATCCACTAATCTCAAGACTCACGAATACACTTATTGATCAAGAAACTCTTGTTAATGACACGCAAATAATCGGTATTGATTATCGTGCACAAGAATCAAAAGAACAATTACTCAAGCGAC
The DNA here is from genome assembly GCA_964462355.1 of uncultured Candidatus Saccharibacteria bacterium. GTDB lineage: Bacteria > Patescibacteriota > Minisyncoccia > Phycocordibacterales > UBA9973 > JAGOQQ01. Next base: position 3,114 of record CAYWZM010000035.1, on the reverse strand, counting down.
TTGATCTGACTGGATATTCAAAAGACACACCAAGTATTGTTCTACTTCATGATCCAAAAAATTCTCATTTTCTTCAAGACGCTGGTGTCTCACTTGTAGTATCTGGGCACACTCACTGCGGACAATTTTGGCCAGTCAGCCTCATTGTTAAAAAAATGTACAAAGAATACACACATGGTGTTGTTGAAAAAAATGGAAATCTACACATTACTACATGTGGTGCAGGCACAGCCATGTCACCCGTGCGAATAGGTACAACTCCAGAGATTGTAGTTATTAAAATAAAATAAAAAGCACCGCATGATGTATCATGCGGTGTATCTCTCTCTGTACTATTTAACTGGAGAGCACATCGTGTAATGCATCCTTAAGGTCTTCGTATTTAAAAATATACCCCGCAGATTTTATTTTTTCCGATGTCACTTTTTGATTTACTGTAAATATACTTGATAACTCACCAAAGATAATTCGTAACATAAATAGTGGTATTCTCCACACAACGGGACTTCCTACACTGTGCGCAATTGAGCGCATTAATTGCTTTTGAGTAACGGGTGCACCAGCACTTGTGTTATACGAACCCGAGAGTGGATTGGTTAACGCAAATGAATAGATTGAAATTATGTCTTTATAGTGAACCCATGGCATAAAATAATTTCCACTTCCAAAATATCCGCCAATCCATTTTTTAAACAAAGGCACAACAACACCAAGAATTCCCCCCTTCCCGAGAACGTGAGCGGTCCGTACACACACAACACGAACCCCAAATTGTTCTGCTTTCAATGCCTCACTTTCCCACTCTACACAGACACCAGAAAGAAAATCATATCCTTGAGGAGAATTTTCTGTGAGCACATGTGGCGAATCTCCATAATATCCAACTGCTGATGCACACACAAACACCTGAGGATATTGTGAGTATTTTGAGATTGCTGAAACAATGTTTTTTGTTGAATCAATACGACTAGAACGAATTATCTTTTTGTACTCTGGTGTCCACCTGTGAAAAATGGGTGCACCCGCAAGATGAATAATCCCAAAAACACCTTCTAATAATTCTGTATTTAGTTCATCTTTTACAATATCGTGCTTAATAAATGAAATATGTTCATTTATAATTTTTGGCTGAGCAATATCAATAATGCATACTTGATACCCTTCACCAACTAATTTTTGTGCTAATTGAGTACCGATAAAACCAGAACCACCTGGTAGAATTATTTTTTTCATACACTAAGTGTATCAAAATTATGACGACTTCCACCGAGCAAATATACCTGCAGGCAACAATCTTTTGTTTGAGCTTGCCTCAAGAGCAAGTTCTCCGCACTCAATAGCACCTCCTCTTTTCTCAACAACAGATGACAGCATATTCATATATGAGAGTGCAGAAAAGCCAGATGCGTATCCATTTAGTACGACAAAAAGTGCATCCTTATCTAAGACTTTTGATACGAGTTCCATAAGTTCTTGTAGATGTTCTTCGATTTTCCATACTTCATCTTTTGATCCATATCCAAACGATGGCGGATCCATAATGATTCCATGATAGGTATTTCCTCGGCGAATCTCTCGTGCAACAAATGCTCGTGCGTCATCAATCAAATACCGAATCGGCGCATCTTTTAATCCTGAAAGCTCAGCATTATCTTTTGCCCATCCTACTGAAGTTTTTGATCCGTCCACATGTGTCACATGTGCTCCTTTTTGTGCACATGCAAGCGTTGCTCCACCTGTATATCCGAAAAGGTTGAGTACTTTTATATCTTGTATGGTTGAATGCTCAATAACATCACTCATCCATTTCCAATTAGAAAATTGTTCAGGAAATACACCAGTATGCTTAAACGATGTTGGCTTAACCCAAAGCGACACATCTCCAAAGGTTACTGTCCATTCTGAAGGCATATTTTTGTTATTCAATTTCCATTCAGTAGAAGTACCTTTTCGTACAAAATACGCATCTGCTTCCGACCAGCGACTTTCTGGTAAAAAAGTATTCCAAAGCGCCTGAGGGTCCGGGCGTGACAATATTACATTTCCAAATCGTTCAAGTTTTCTTCCATTTCCAGAATCAATAAGCTCGTACTCTTTTGTATGACCGACAACTTCGAGATGCAAATTTATTTGTTGAGTAGTGATTTCTTTCGACATTATGTTCATTAGACTATCATACCAGTACACATTTCGCTAATCATGCAAAAACAAGTACGCACTTATGTTTGAGTATCGTACTGAAGTATCTTGTTTGAATACACATACAAAATGAGACTCTCTGCCTGTTGGTACATTCACAGAAAGCAATCGAGTGAGTAGATATGATTCTTCATCGACTCCAGCAAGTACAGGAGTGAGGTCATAGCGTGCAACCACTGATTGTGCTTTTGAAAACGAGATGTCTTTGTTGAAACCAACAAGAATTCTTCCCTTCTCATATTCTGTTTTGTTTTGTTTGAGTTGTGCAGAAAAATCTTTTTCACATTGCGAAACAGAGTCAGCAGAACTCACTTGTTGTGTTTTTGTTGTATCTTCAACAGTCGGTGATGATTGAGAAGTTTTTTCTTGCTCAGCAGAAAGTGATTCGACAGAAGATTGAGTGTCTAGTGCGTTTTTTTGGTCTGCAACATAGACCTCTTTTTTGTTTGCAACTGATGTGGTATACATACTATATCCCATCACTACTACAATTAGAACTAATATGAAAATGATGCCTTTGAGTGTTGATTTTTTTGCCACCATATCATAATGGTATCACACATTTTCATACCGATGGAAACACATTTATGGAAAAAACATTCAAATATATTATTTTTGTACCATTCGCCCTTATATTCATCCCCTCATTTCTTGTAGTCACACACCTCAACAAGCAGTGGTCTGACATGCTTAGCGAACTATTTGGACTTTAAAAAATAACACCGCGCTCGGTGTTATTTTTTGTTTTTGTAATCTTCAATTATTTTTCCATCTGAAAGCACGATTGTTCTATCGGTCAGTGCCGCATATTCTGGCTCATGTGTCACCATAATAATCGTCTGCCCTTCTTTGTGTAAATCCAAAAATGTATCAAGAACAGTTTGTGATGTTTCGCTGTCTAGGTTTGCAGTAGGT
>CAYWZM010000034.1:0-7385 GCA_964462355.1 uncultured Candidatus Saccharibacteria bacterium | reverse complement strand
TGCGTTTGCAACCACAGCATTTGTCCTTCTGTATGGTTTTCTAAGGTGAAGCAATCCACATTGAACCTCATACTGCAAATTTTTTAATGCGTATGCATACATCCTATAGCGCATGTCTGTGATTTCAAATTCATTATTTTTTGCAGAAAAGTTTCCACGCTCTATTTGCTTTTGTATGAACACGTATCGCTGTAAATACATATTTGCATTTCTTTGCGCATGAATAATTCGCTGTTTATAGAACCACACAGAAACATACGAAGTATCGCTTATGACACAATGTGCAACACAATACACAACAACCAACAAAAAAAATATGTATGTGACCCACTGCGAAACAACAACCAAACTACTCGGAAGATGGAATGTTTCCACCGTCGATCGAGTAAAGATAATTAATGCATCCATATGAAGTACGTTTTTCTTCACGTTACCTCCTTAGGTAGGATATGTCAATTACATTCTTTCTGGAACTTTTATTCCGAGCAATTGAAGACCGTTTTTCATCACTTGTACAAACGCCTGAGTAAGCATCACGTTATATGGAGATTCATCACGATCTTTTTGCGCGATAGGGTTGTGTGCATAAAATGCGTTGAATTCTCCCGAAAGTGCAAGAAGATATGTAACAATATGATGCGGTGCATATTCACTATAAGCACGAGACACCACAAAAGGAAATCTACCAAGCAGTTGTTCGAGCGGAGAAAGTTCTTGTGTTGGATTGAGTGAACTTGCAACAATGTTGTTCTCTGATGCCTTACTCAATACAGATTTTGCTCGTGTCACACTGTAGAGCAAGTATGGTCCAGAATCACCTTCAAATGAAATCGAGTTCTCAAAATCAAATACAATATCGCCACCTGTAGCTTGTCTTAAAATTGAAAACTTTATAGCTGACACTGCAATGATTTCAGATATGGTAGCAATTTCTTGTGACGACATATCTCGGTCTTTCATAATGTCTTTCACAACAGACACTGTGTCATGGATCAATGATTCGCCTGTAATCACATTTCCTTTTCGAGAAGACATTTTTCCAGTCGCAAAGCGCATCATTCCGTGATTGATGTGCATCATCTTTGAAGTATATTCTGGGAAAAGAATCTCTACTGCTTTGAGGACTACTTTCATGTACTCTTTTTGCTCCACAGCAGTAGTCACAATAGAAAGGTCAGGATTCTCAAGATCAAATTTTTTCTTTGTGAGTCCAATTTCTTTTGCTTCATATGTAGGAATTCCTTGCGAATTTACAAAGACACGTGTGTGAAGTTTTGGATCATAGTGTTCTCCGTGAAAGACTATCGCACCGTCACTTTTTTCAAACACTCCACGACCTAATCCTTCTTCTACAATACTCTTTCCTGAAACAGCTGTGTCGCTTTCAAAAAAATAATAATCAAACTTTGTTCCAAGAAGTGCATACAATTCCTCAAATGCCGAAAGAGTAACTTCTCTTCCCCATTTATAAAGCTCATTTATTTCTTCATCATTTTTTTCATAGACAGATTTGTTGATGCGATCAATTTCTTTTTTTGCATCTTCGTGTGTCTCGTATTCATTATTGCCCCAGACATAACACTCACCTATATAGTGTGCTTGTGTAGAAAGTGGGAGCGTGGCATCGGGCTTCCCTTTTTTGAGTATTCCGTAAATCGCCTTTGCAACATGAGGACCTACATCACCTTGATAGTTTGCACGAATAACATTCGCACCTTGAGATTCAATAATACGAGAAAGAGATTCACCAATCGCATTAGACATCAAATGCCCAATATGAAAAGGCTTAAAAGGATTTGGTTGGGTATACTCAATCATCACTTTCTTATTTTTGAGTATGTCACTTCTACCAAAATCATCACCACGTGAAATGATCTCATTTAGTATTTGAGAGTAGTACTCGCGAGTAACAGAAAAATTTATAAAGCCTGGTCCTACAACCTCTACCTTTGAAAGCATTGGGGTTTGACTGTTGTTTAGAATATGAATAATTTCATCAGCAAGTTGTTTTGGGTTTTTGCCAAGCTCTTTTGCGTACACCATCGCAACATTTGTAGTAAATTCCCCAAAAGAAAATTGCTCTGGATATGACAATGCCACCTCGGGATTACTGATGCCGAGTTCTTCTAATGCACTTTTGAGTGTTTTTATGAGTGTATCTTTCATCACTTGGCTCATCATAGCAAAAACAAGGCAATAAAAAAACCCGTGCATTGCGGGTTAAAATGTAAACAATGAACGACCGGAAGGTTTATCATAAACTGAAACTTTGCCTAGCCCTTTTTCTTTTAAGTAGTTTTTATACAAACGAAGATACTCTAGGTATTTCTTGTTTCGCGTGCGAACGAGACTAAGATGGTTGTGCACTGAGTGCAGTATTGTGGTGTGGTCACGCAAAAGTGTTATTCCAATATTTGTCTTTGTGTTGGATATTCTTATTAATTCTACAGTGAGCACACATCGCACAAACACAAGGTTTGTTGACTTATTTTTTGATACCACATCACAAGGATTCACATTAAATAGTCTGGAAATATTAAACACGGGAATGAGTGCTTCCTTCTGTTTTTTCTCTGAAAAATAAACTTTCTTTTTTTTGCTTTTTTCTATATGTTGAAGATATTCACCCATGCTCTTAAGCATCATTTCAGTGAACATCTCAAGAGTTATGATTTCTTTCATTTTTATTTTGAACAATACAGGAATCTAAATCTATCGTCAAACAAAAAACAAAAAGCCTACTACTTTCCTGTACTTCCCCACCCGCCATCACCGCGCGAGGTATCAGAAAGCTCTTCAACCTCACAAAAGTTTACATGCTCCACTTTTTGAATAAGCATTTGTGCCACTTTGTCACCTTTTTTAATCGTATATGCAGTATCAGAAAAATTGTACAACCCCATAACAATTTCTCCTCTATATCCCGCATCAATAACACCGCCCATGGTTTTTAATCCATGATTAAAAGAAAGAGAAGATTTGTCCCACACAAGTCCGACATATCCATCTGGTATCTCAAGTGCGATTCCTGTAGGAACACGCATTCTTGCTCCAGGTTCAAAGCGAACATCTTCCGTCGCATACATATCAAAACCCGCATCATGAGAATGTGCATACGAAGGTACTCGTGCATCGGGATGAAGTTTTTTGAAGTTGAGATTCATGGATGTATTATATATTAAATTATTTTCATGGATATTTGACACAGTAATAAATATAAAGTATGGTAAAATAAAACAACGTAAGACATGGAAGATGCAGTTAATCTTAACAACGCTCGACGAGACGACCAGAGGTTGATCATGGAGCAAATCATCAAAGACGGAAAGTGCCCTTTCTGCGTAGAAAACCTGAGGATGTATCACACGCAGAAAATCCATAAAGAAAATAACTTTTGGATTCTCACAGACAATCAGTACCCATACAACGGGGCAAAAACTCACCTGCTTGCAATTTCAAAAATTCATGCAGAAAAATTGTCAGAATTACCCGATGGTGCAGGAGAAGCACTTCTTGATTTGATGAAATGGGCAGAACACGAATTCTGTTCAATCGGCGGAGCATTTGCAATGAGATTTGGTAATACAAAATTCTCTGGAGCAACGGTTAAGCATTTACATGCTCAGTTTATCTTACCGGGAGTAGAGCATCTCAACCGCGGGGAAAACATTGCATTTTATATTGGTACATCTAAAAAAACATAGAAGAAAATGGAACTTACACAACCCGTTAACTACCTGCCATTTGAAAACAGAACTGTTGACACAAATTACAATGACTTACTTGCGTACATTATGAAAAATGGAGAAGAAAAATATTCCCCTTTTCACAAAGAACACAAGAAGCGAATTTCTGGTTATGTGATGAGATTCAACATGGAAAATGGATTTCCTGTCATTACAGAACGAAGGATGTCAGAAAAATTACTAAAGGGAGCAATTGGTGAGATCATTGGATTTGCGAATGGTGCTCGTACTCTTGAAGAACTTGAGAAATACGGTTGCCCAAGAAAATTCTGGGAACGCTGGGTTACACAAGAAAAATGTGCTGACTTCGGACTACAACCAGGAGATTTAGGGCCTGCATCATATGGCCCAGCATGGACACAATTCCCCACTCATCATGGTTACGGATTCAATCAAATTGAAAACATCCAAAGACAGATACGTGAGTTCCCAAATATTAGAACTCATTATATTGCGCCTCTTATTCCCTATATGACATGTACAGGGAACAAAGATTTTCCACGCCAGGTAGTAGTAGCTCCTTGCCATGGATCAGTGCAGCTCGATATTGATGAAGAATCACGAGAGTTAACACTCATTCACACACAAGTAAGTGCTGATGTTCCTGTCGGATTACCTAACAACATCATGCAATATGCAGGATTAGGCATGGCATTTGCGTCCTCTATCAAATACAAATTCAAACAGTATGTGCATGTTCTTCTTGATGCACATATCTACGAGAGACAATATGCTCACGTTGAGGAGATGCTTAATCGCGAACCAAAGAGACTTCCAACAGTAACACTACTTAAATCACACAATCGTATTGAAGATTTCAGAGTAGACGATTTTGTTCGTTCAGATTACGATCCACATCCAGCAATCAGCGATATTGACACCCCAATTTAAGTTATGTAATTCTACAGAAAGCCCCGACAAAATCGGGGCTTTATTAATCTAAAAATAGATGGTAAACTCACACAAAACTTCATCAAAATGGAAAAAATAATCATCGCTGCCACAAATCTCAAAAATGTGATTGGCAAAGACAATGACCTCCCATGGAATCTTCCTCTTGACCTGAAAAGGTTTAAAGAAACAACAAAAGGATTCCCTGTTATTATGGGCAGAAAAACCTACGAATCAACAGTCGCACGACTTAAAAAACCATTACCTGGACGGAAAAATATCGTACTGTCTCACACTCACAGACAATCAGAATTCGAGAATGTGTACTATGTAAAAAACATGGAGGAAGCAATCCTCATGGCAGAAAAATTTAACCCAGAAAAAGTATTCTTTATCGGAGGTGAAAACATTTTCAAAGCAGGCCTTGAGTATGCTGATAGAATTATGCTAACTCAGGTACTTGGATGGCAAGATGGAGACACTTTCTTTCCTGAATTTGACCGTAATGAATGGGTGCTTGAATTGTCAAAAATTCATGTACAGGAACCAGGTCATTCAAGTGACTTTATGTTTATTGATCTCAAAAGAATAAGGTAGAAATTAAAAAACCGCTTCTATGCATTGTGCACAGAAGCGGTTTATTCGTTTTTCAGTTATTTCACGAGTACAATTTCAACACCAGCATCCTTAAAAATCCTTTCTGCATCCTGAACAGAATATCCGTCCTTGTATAGAACTTTTTTAATACCAGCATTTACGATAAGCCGCGCGCAGTTCTGACATGGAAATGTAGTAACATACATAACCGCATCATGAAGAGCAATACCTTCACGGGCTGCAAATGAAATGACCGATGCTTCCGCATGAATCGCAGTACCCAAATCATTCCGTTCCCCTGGTTTAAAATTACTTCGAACATCACCTTCAATGTAAGGAATATGTTCGTGAGGCATGTGGCGATTGTATCCAGGAATTTTTTTGCCAACCTTTGTCACAGCAATACATCCAACATGTCTCCACCAATCGCTACTTTTTTCAGACTCAATCAAAGCACTCTTGATGAATTCCCGATCAACATCATCTTCTGATATTACCCTATCGGGAGCAACAACAAGTTCTTGAGTAGAGATAAGTTTATCCCAACGAAGGAATGTCGTTACAAAATTAACTTTTACATTTGCTAATGCAAAATATAATTCGTTTATTTTGTGCCCAACTTCATCAGAAGCAAGATATACATCATACTCATCGCTGAAGAAGCCAACCAGATTACTTTCTTCTATTTGACCACTATGATAATGATGCATCGCATGATATGTCGGAATAGAACGAATCATAGCCACAATCATCGAAGGATTTACTGATCGCATGTCCCTTTTTAGATAATCGAGGTCAAAGCTCGACAATTTCTCCAGGAAACCAACAGAGAGCACATAGAATTCATCGAACTTTTGATTAATCAATGTATCTACCACACCCTTGTGTACCACAGGCACATATCCAATAAATATTTTTTTTCTAGCTGTTTCCATCAGTTTTGATTTTTAAAGTATTCTTCGATTTTTTCTGTTAGAAAATTTGCAAGCTGCCTTCCTCCGTCTATCAACATTTTCCTGATTTTTGCTGTGGTTGATGTTATAGACTGAGGAGGAAGAATAACAATCTTACCACAGTCATTCTCATGTTTCTCTTTAATTTGCTCAACAAAACCTGGTCTTGTTGACTCAGAAATAACAAGAATATCCGGGCGAAGAAATCGAACAAGGGCTGCTCCATCTTTATCGTCTCCAACATTCAAAAGAGTCACAATGTCAACCGACCTCAAATCACCAATAATAAACAATCGTTCATCTTGTGGATTCATCGGTCTATTTGGTTCTTTGAATGATCGAGTAAGCTCATCACTATCAACTCCAACAACCAAAACATCTCCAAATTCTCTTGCTTTGCTCAAGTATTTTGAATGTCCAACATGGAATAAATCCCATGTACCATTAGTAATCACAATTTTTTTTCCTTGTGATTTCAAGAAGTCTACAACTTCTTTTAACTCATTCCAGTCAAGAATACATCTTTCTTCTGGGGTAGAATGTTGTTCGAACATTCTAAATACGTTTGTTTTCATGTTAATGTTCAGTTTTTAGTTTCCCTCACCTTAACAAAATGAGCGTAAAAAAGAAAGGGATCAAAAAAAGCGCCCTCTTGGGGCGCTTTACACTAGAATGTAACTACCGGATCTTCGTATATTTTTTTTCCTTCCAAAAGCAACGTGATCGCTTTTTTGAAATCTTCTTTTCTTTTATAAAGGACAATATCGACACCAGAAAAAACTGGCTGAAGAGCACTGATCATTCGCTCCCGTGTTGAAGAATCAATAGTATTGTCGGCAAAATCAGATATTAAAAAAACTACTATTTTTTTTGATGACTCACCAGGAAATGCTTTAATAATTTTATAACGAATATCATTTTCTGTTACCGTAGAAAAGTCCATGACAATTGTATCACTCTGGGAATCGAGTTCTCTTGCCAGTTCCCTGATTGCCGTATCTCCAAGGACAACACCATCTTCGAGTTGTTTAAGCACTACGGGACAATGTGATGTTTGACTACAAATCTCATTTAATGCCTCAAGGCGCATTTTGTGATATTTGCCATCCATTTTTTTAAGGACAACAGTTACTCTCTTTAATTGTTTTTTGCTCATGGTTGTATAGTTTTGAAGTTTTTTAAAGAACAGGATTTATAC
>CAYWZM010000033.1:0-7434 GCA_964462355.1 uncultured Candidatus Saccharibacteria bacterium | reverse complement strand
TGCAGTCACAAGCATTGTAACCAAATCTTCTTCCTTGGTTTCCATATCTATTACTCCTACACCACCTCGCTTTTGTGTGCGGTATTCACTTGGATCAGTGCGCTTGACGTATCCGCCTTGTGTAAACACGAGTACAGATTCTTTTTCAGGAATAAGGTCTTCAACATTGATGAGTTTTACTCCGCCTTTGACAATGCGAGACTTGCGCTCATCGGCATATTTTTCTTTGATTTCTCCGAGCTCTTCTGAGATAACTCGAAGAATCTTCTTTGGACTCGCAAGAAGTGATTCGAGTTCTTTAATAAGGTCTTGCTTTTCCTTCAATTCAAGTTCAACGTTTTTTCGTTCAAGTCCTGCAAGTTTTTGGAGTCGCATTTCAAGAATAGCGGTTGCTTGAATATCCGAAAATTTAAACTCTTTTATCAAATTGGTTTTTGCAGTCGCAGTATCTTTTGAAGCACGAATGATTGAAATAACCTTGTCGATATGATCAAGCGCTTTTTTGAGTCCGAGCAAAATATGTTCGCGCTCTTTTGCTTTTTTCAAATCAAATTCTGTTCGACGTCGCACAACCTCTCTTCGGTGAAGTAGAAATTCGTTCAAAAGCGACTTGAGTGAGAGTGTTTGAGGTATACCATCAACAAGCGCAACCATATTGAAATTAAAGTTTGATTCAAGTTGGGTGTGCTTGTAGATATAGTTCAAAACTTTTTGAGGATGCACACCATTTTTCAAATCAATCACCACACGGATATCTTTTGTTGAAAGATCTCTGATGTCTTTGATTCCTTCAAGCTTTTTTTCTTGAACAAGATCAACAATGTTTGTGATGAGGTCAGCTTTGTTGACCCGATACGGCAAAGAAGTGATGATAATTTGTGATTGTCCAGATTTGAGTTCTGCAATTTCAGCATGTCCACGACACACCACACCACCACGTCCTGTAGCATATGCATGTGCGAGATCTTTCTCTCCATAGACAAGTCCGCCTGTAGGAAAATCAGGACCTTTCACAAATTCGAGCAAATCTTCTGTGGTAGCATCTGGGTGTTCAACGAGATGTGTACACGCATCTATAAGCTCACCAAGATTGTGCGGAGGAATGTTGGTTGCCATACCCACTGCGATTCCAAGTGTTCCATTCAAAAGAAGTCCTGGAACAGACGCAGGAAGGACGACTGGCTCTTTGCGAGTTGTGTCGTAGTTTGGACGAAAATCAACAGTGTCTTTTTCTATGTCACGAAGAAGTTCACCAGAAAGTTTCGACATTTTTGCTTCGGTATAACGCATTGCCGCTGCAGCATCACCATCGATTGATCCAAAGTTTCCTTGTCCAAGCACAAGCGGATAGCGATATGAAAATTCTTGTGCCATGTTGACCATAGAGTCATACACAGCAGTGTCTCCGTGTGGATGATATTTACCGAGCACGTCTCCCACAATAAACGCTGACTTACGAAACTTTGCAGATGCAGTAAGTCCGTTTTCATGCATTGAATACAAAATTCTTCGATGTACAGGCTTAAGTCCGTCTCGTGCATCAGGAAGCGCACGCGACACAATAACAGACATCGCATACGACAAATACGAGTCTTTCATTTCTGAGACAATATTGATCGGCACTATCGACTGCCGTGGTGCCTCTGGTTCTTCGTTTTTAGGAGTGATGTCTTTTTTTGCCATAAAATATGATTAGTATTGTACTATACTTTAGTCTTTTATTGGAGTTGACGTATCAGTCTGTGCGGGTTGTGGTTCGAGAATAATTTGACCTTCGGAATCTTGAGAGATTTCGGTATCTTCTGACTGCTCACTGCTATCTGTAGTAGGCACTGTAGCATTCGCTGGTGTATCAGTTTTTTTTGATACGGAATACTTAGCATTTGACCACATATTTTTTATACCACTTGAAAGAGATTGCAACGGAGCAAACTGACTACTCGTTGATTGTGATGTACTTACTACATGTTTGTCATACTGTAGAAGCGACAACCAGATACCGCAAATAACAAGTGTAACAACGAATGCACTACCGTAGACAATTCGCTGTCGTTCTCGTAATGATCGTGATCTAATATTGTGTAATAGTTTTTGCATTCGTCTGTAACATTACGCACTCAATACTACAATTTCTCCTGCTTTTCCTTCGAGATCTTTTCGTTTGATTGTAAGTTTTTCAACGGGAACAACTTTTTCATCTCCACCTTCTTTCAAAAATGTTTTGAGTGCATCCTTGCCTGCATCTTCAAAGTCCATCGGAATAATTATTTTTGGCTCGAGCGATGTCGCGATGGCATATGCCTCAGATGGAGTAATAGTGTCATTTGCTCCAAGCGGTACAAACACTACATCAACATCATCTATTTGACCGCGAATTTCAGATGAAAGCTTAGGAGTTGTTGTCGCCCCGAGAAAACAAAGAGCGATATTGTCTACAGTCAACGTATAAATAGTATTATAAAATTTCTTTCCATCACGCATGCATTCGTTCATGATGCCTTTTATAAAAATACCCTTCACTTCATAATCTCCAGGACCATGTATGGCAAACGGCACTGTATCACCGTGTGAGACCATCTCAAGACCATTGTAGTCAGGATGATTTGTAGTAGAAAGGACAATATCCGCACCAAAACGTGATGGCTTTCCAGTCTTTGAATCTTTACTAATAGGATTGAACGCAAGCACAGTATCACCGTACTGCACCTTGAAAAACTGCTTTCCGAAATACGAAATAATCATGTCTTTATTATAGCAAAAATAAGGCAAATAAAAAAGCCGCCAAGATTAAATCTTGGCGGTACTTTGAACTCCTAGCATGCGCCGACACCACGGCCGTATTCTTTGTCGATTTTACGATTGAAATTTTTAATCTCTTTCCAGTTATCATAGGCTGGCTTTGAGAAATAACCGATTATAAGAACAACAACGATTGTATTGGCGATTAATGAAATGAATCCAAGCTCGATTGTAAGCCCAATAAATCCAAGAACAATTGACACGCTTCCAATCATGAAAGTGAACCAACCAGGGTTTTCCTTTACCCAAGGAAATGCTCTGAAAAACATAATCACTACGCCAGAACTTCCGAGCAATATTCCCATTCCAACCGTGAGCCAGAAATTGAGAGTTTTTGCCTCTGTAAATGCAATTTCAAAAATTGACTTTCGTGTACCTTCGGCAAGCGACAAGAGTGCCAGATACGCCATAGATACTACAAATCCTAGACCAAGAAAGCAGAGACCTTTCACAAAGGATCGTTTCTTTTCCCCAAAAACGGAATCTAGGAATTTGTCGATTTTACCAATTGGTGATGTGTTTTTTTTCATGTTATGAAGTTGTGTTTAAGGTTTGATAACATTATACTTAATATGAAAATATTGTCAATATTTCTCATCTCCACTATTTTATGGTATAGTACACACGTTATTCATTAGAAACACGGCTTGTAACAAAGCCAGATTTTGGGCTAACCCTCCTGCCAGAAAAATGGTATGAGTACCCAAGACAAACATGAATCCCATGTTTGTGGGATTTTTATATTTATTTATGGATACAACAGTAGTAAATGAGGGAGCATTCAAACCTTTCCTCGAAAAAACATCAACTCGACCAGAACCAGACGCACTCGTAGAAGGTCCAGTGATTGCGATTCAAAAAGCAAGTGTGTATATCAACCTCGCACCATTTGGTACAGGTATTATCTACGGTCGCGAATTTGCAAACGCACGAGACATCATCAAGAAAATCAATATTGGTGACGTCGTCAAAGCAAAAGTAGTTGAATCAGAAAACGAAAACGGTTACATCGAACTTTCTCTCAAAGAAGCAAAACAAGCTCTCATTTGGAGTGAAGCGGAAAAAGCTATCAAGTCAAAAACTATTCTTGAAATTCCTGTTAAGGAAGCAAACAAAGGAGGTCTTATTCTTGAGTGGAACGGTATCGCAGGATTCCTTCCCGCTTCACAATTGAAGCCTGAGCACTATCCTCGAGTAGAAGATTCAGACAAGGATAAAATCTTGAAAGAACTCAAAAAGCTTGTCGGTGTAAAAATTTCAGTGATCATGATCAACGCTCTTCCAAAAGAAGGAAAGCTTATCTTCTCTGAAAAAGATAACAATCCAGAAGAACGACAAGAAATTATCGGAAAGTATGTAGTTGGACAAGAACTCGCATGTGAAGTTGCAGGAATCGTCGACTTCGGAGTATTCTTGAAGATTGAAGAAGGACTTGAAGGACTCGTACACATTTCTGAAATCGATTGGGGACTTGTAGAAGATCCACGACAAATGTTTAAGATCGGAGACAAAGTGAGTGCAAAAATCATCGAAGTAAAAGATGGCAAAATCTCACTCTCAATCAAAGCACTCAAAGAAAATCCTTGGAAAGAATTTGATGGCAAATTGAAGAAAGGAGATATTATCAAAGGAGCAGTAATCAAGTTCAACAAACACGGAGCACTTGTAGCTATCAAGGAAGGTGTTGCAGGACTCGTCCACAACTCACTCTTTGGTGGAGAATCAAAACTCCGCGAAAAGCTTGAACTCGGAAAGACATACAATTTCCAAATCACTCTCTTCGAACCAAAGGATCAAAGAATGACACTTGCATTCTTGGATGAAAAGAAAGCGTAACAATACCTCAATTCGCTTGAATACTAAAAACCACCTATTTAGGTGGTTTTTATGATTGTGGCCAAATTCAATATTGCCCAATAATTAAATTATCATCCGCATCTCGACCTAATTTCTTTTTGTTCTTGATATAGTTAAATAATTCATATGGTTTTCTTTGACTCAAATAATCCTGATTCATTGCATTTTGATGGGCCTCTTGTTCTGTTGCAGGAAAATAATAAGAATCCCTTTTCGAAAGTTTTTTTACAAACCGTGCATAAATATATTCACATAAGTGAAAAATGAATGCACCAATAATCAAAAGTTCAACTTGCTGAATTAGGTGAATTTTTTCATGATTTATAAGTTCGTCTCTTTTGTGAGGCAATTTTAGATGAATGCGGATGATTAAAAATGGAAATATACCAACACCTTGTGCCTCATTTCCAAGTCCAGAAAATTTTCCAAGAATTGATACAAGAGTATCAGACTCAATAAAAATATAGTATTTTTTAATTGATATTTTCATTCAAATAGTTCGTGTTATGACCGCGACAATGTCCACTGATACATCACCAATGCCGCAGTCACTGACGCATTCAATGATTCGACTCCATTTTCCATCGGAATCGTCACTTTGAAATCACACCGCTCAAGTGTCTTCATTCTCACTCCATCACCTTCTGCACCGAGCACTATACACAGCGGCATATCCATATCTACTTTCGAGAGTTCTGTGTCACCATCTGCATCAAGTCCAAGCACCCAAAAGCGATTGTCTTTCAATACATCAAGTGCATTGTTTAGATTGTTTACACGAATAAGTGGAACCTTTCCGAGTGTTCCTGCAGAAGTTTTATATGCAGTACCAGAAATAGGACTTTGTCGATGTTTACCGATAATTATTCCATGAATTCCAAACGCGGTCGCACTACGAATAATCGCACCAACATTCCCTGCATCTTCAAGCTCATCAAGAAGTAAGCAACAAGGATTTTTAATGTCTTTCACACTTTCAATCCAATCCTTGAGCTCTACAAATTCGACTGCGCTCATGACCGCAACCACACCTTGATCATTGACATCACCAACAAGTTCAAAAATTTTCTTTTTATCTATGAGCACAACCGGGATTTTGTGTGAAGATGCAGTTTTTTCGATAGATGAATTAAACCCAATCTCATTTCCCTTCTTAAGAAAAATCTTACTCACCTTTTTTGGCGAACGCTCAAGAATCTCTTCTACTGGATGTCTGCCATAAATAAAAAGTGTGTCGTTGTCTGTGGTATTTTTTTTGTGAGTGTAGTGTTCTTTCATGTAGTAGTTTAAATACAAATTATTCAGCATTAAACATAGTCATCGCTTTGTCTTTTCCTTCTGTCACAAGCACTTCAAGTGCTTCTTTGACAGTTTTTGAAACTTTTTTTAATGCATCCATTTGTTTTGGAGTAAATTCTTTCATCAAAAATGCTTGTCCTGTACCAGTACCTGTAACTTTTTTTAGCTTACCTGTAGGAGTACTTGGCGACACACCTATTCGCACTCGTACAAACTCTTCACTTTTTACGACTTTGATAATTGAACTCAATCCATTGTGTCCGCCCGATGAACGATTGAATGAAATTTTTATTTTTCCAATTGGTAAATCGAGTTCATCATATACGACCACGAGCTTCGACAAGTCCTTTGCACTTTTTACAAACGGCGCAACAGATTGACCAGAATTATTCATAAATGTATTAGGTAAAATAAATGTTGTTTTTGTATCACCCAATAGTACTCCTCCAATATCTGCATTTGATTTTTTGTCATTACGAAAATCAGTACTTGTTCCTGCAATCATTTCAAGCACAAGACGACCCGCATTGTGGCGAGTGTGTGCGTATTCTTTTCCGGGATTTCCAAGTCCAACAATATACATAAAATAATGAGTTAAAAAGTGTCTAAATGGGTATCACAAACCAAGACAATGATACCACAAATCAACAATTTTTTCATTACGTCAAAAAAGTACACAAGACAATGGCAAAGATATTTGTGTCAACATGCATAAATATAGTACAATCACACACATGATAGAAGAAAAAAGTGATTCTGTGTTTACAGTTGATTCTGTACACAGCACAAGTGAACAATTGCACACTTCAGATACTCCAAAAAAGAAAAATTCAATTCTAGAACTCGCCAAATTTGCTCTCATTGCCGCGTTGATTGTTGTTCCAATTCGCACCTTTGTTGCTCAACCATTTATTGTGTCCGGAAATTCGATGGTTCCTACATTTCATGATCAGGAATATCTTATTGTGGATGAACTCTCATATCATGTACGTGATCCACACCGAGGAGAAGTAGTCGTATTCAAATACCCAAAAGACACTTCAAAATATTTCATCAAACGAGTCGTCGGACTTCCGGGCGAAACACTCAAGTTGCGAGGTAACGAAATCACAATCGTAAACAGTGAACACCCTGAAGGATTCATACTTGATCAATCGTATATCGAAAACAAATCAAATGACTCATTCGAAATTACACTCAAAGACACACAATATTATGTAATGGGAGACAATCGCATTGCGAGCTCTGATTCACGCGCATGGGGTCCTCTCGAAAGACATTTTATGGTAGGACGCGCATTGCTTAGAATATTACCTTTTTCAAAAATCGGATATTTACCAGGCAATCACACACTAGAACAATAGCACTACACTATACAAGTAACTTATTTCTATGTCAGATAAAAAAGCACCACAACCAAAAAAAGAACAGCTCAATTCACCAAAAGGAATGCATGACATTATTGGTGATGCATATTAT
>CAYWZM010000032.1:0-7596 GCA_964462355.1 uncultured Candidatus Saccharibacteria bacterium | reverse complement strand
TCAAAAACTCATCACCGGAAAGGAGTGCTGCAATACGGAGCTCAATCTGCGAATAATCAAACGACACAAGCATGTACCCATCTTGTGCAACAAATGCATCTCGGATCTTCTTACCAAGATCTGTCTTAACTGGAATGTTTTGAAGATTTGGATCAGATGATGAAAAACGTCCAGTAGTAGTTCCTGCCTGATTAAATTTTGCATGGATTCGTCCATCGTCTCCTACAAGGAGTGGCAGTGTATCTATGTAAGTTGAAAGCAGCTTTTGTAATTCTCTGTAGCGAAATATTTCCTCAATGATTGGATGACTGTCTCGTAGTTTTTCAAGTTCACTCTCTCTTGTTGAACGTGCTCCTCCCTCTGTTTTTTTCATACCTTTCGCTGAAAGCTTCATTTCATCAAAAAGTATTTCTCCTAATTGCTTTGGGGAGTTGATGTTAAACTCTCTACCTGCGTAACTCCATATCTGCTTCTCATATCTCGAAAGTTCTATATGGTACTTTTCACTGAGTTCTTTAAGGTATGTTACATCCACAGCAATTCCTGTATGTTCCATCTCCCTCACTACAGACATGAGTGGTGCTTCAATTTGTTCATACACATACCACAAGTTTTTTGATTTGAGTTCTTCAATTAACACCCTTCGTGTGTCGTAAACATCTTTGGTGTTGGTGTATGCAAAAATATCTGCAGAAGTAATTTGGTTTTTATCAGAATTGATAACCCACATCATAAGTGAAAGCTCTGCATGGTCATCTTGATTCATTTCTGTGACAGTCTCAAGCACGTCTTCTTTATGGACACTTCCCATTTCACCGTGTTTTATAAATGAAACTTTTGGTATCAAACTTTTAAATTCGTACTCTCTAAAAAGTGCCTCCACCTTTGAAACATCCAAGTGTTCTTTAAATGGTGTTGGTACTACAAATTCAATAGGTGCATCATGTCGAATTGTTGCAAGAGTTTTTGAAAAGAGTGCTTCTTCTTCGTTTTCCAGAAGAAGTGTTTTTACTCTTTCTGTGATTCCAGCTTCTTTGAGTTTTGGATTATTGCTTTTGAGTGCCTTAAAAATATCTTCGATTGTCCCGAATGTGGTTATAAGTGTTGTTGCTGTTTTTTCTCCAATACCCTTTACTCCAATAATATTATCTGATGGGTCTCCTCGTAACCCTTTGTAGTCAACAAGAAGTTTTGGCTCAAAACCAAAACGCTCTATAACACTTTTTTCATCGTACAGTACAGTATCATTGATTCCTTTTTTCAAGGTAAATACTTTGACTCGATCACCTTTGACAAGTTGAAGTGTATCCATGTCGCCAGATGCGATGATGATATCAATGTCTTTTTCTTTTTCTAATACCTGCGAAACTATCGTTCCCAACATGTCGTCTGCTTCAAACCCAGGAGCATCATACATCGGAATATGAAACGCATTAAAAATATTTCTCGATTCTTTTATTTGAGAAATGAGTGCATCATCTGACTGTGCTCGACCTGCTTTATATCCATCATATGCTTCATGTCTAAATGTTTTCTGTGGCAAATCATAGCACGCAACAATATACTCAGGATCAAGATCGGTAATTATTTTCATAAGCATTGTTGATACACCATAAAGAGCACCAGTAGGGACACCTTTTGATGAAAGAAATTGTGGCAATGCATGATATGCACGATGAATTATTGCGTGCGAATCAAGGAGTACAAGTGTTTTATGTTTTTTCTTGTCCATTAGATAGTAGTATACCCAACAAGTGTCATCTTGCGCGAATCCTGATTGTGATGCGTAAGCGAAATAGAGAATGTAGGGTTTTTTGTGGCACCAGGAACTCGTTCTGGCCATTCAAGGAAAATTACTGTGTGAGGATCACTCATTAACTCATCCCATCCCAAACGAAAGAGTTCGTCATCCGACTCAAGTCGGTATGCATCGATATGAACAATGTTTTTAAATCGATCATTGTATGAGCTTGTATATTTTTTCATGATGACATATGTAGGTGAGACAACTGATTCTTTGATTCCAAGAATGAGCGCTATCTCTTGTACAAGAGTCGTCTTTCCTGCACCAAGATCACCAGAAAGACATACGAGAATTGCATGCTCAGTTTTAGACAAAGAAATGGTATTGATGATTTTTTGGGCAACGTGTGAAATTTCGTTTTGTGTATACACTTCTTCCATGTGACGACTGTAACACAAAACAAAAATCCCTGCATTACTGCAGGGATTTTTGTTTTGTGTTGTATTAGACTCGTGGTCCAAACGCTCGTCGAATGATCACAATGATTGCTACAACAAGTAGAATCAAAATGAGCCATCCAATAAGAGTATTCGGAAGAAATCCATCGAAACCAAAGAGTGCAAGACCAGCAAGTGCACTTTGGTTGTTTACCACATCGTGAAGTGCGTACGCAACAGCATCTTCTTGAGCACCAGTGGGTGTAGTAAATGCCATTGTTGCACTTGTTGTGAGAAGATCTCCGACTACCGCAGTACGAGAAACTCGTGCGTCGATACTAAAGTCATCTTCTTCACCCGCTTCAAGTGTCCCGATATCAAGAGTAAGAATGTTGTCTTTTTCAGAGTAATCTCCTCGTGATCCGTCTATGAATTCAATATCTTGTGGGAACTGAATACTTAGAACTGTATCCTTGAGTGTTTTTCCGCTGATGTTCTTGTAGTGAACATCGTATGAGATAAGATCACCTGGAACAACTGAAGAGTCTCGTGAAGTGATTTCAAGCATTACGAGTGATTGACCAACACCACTTCCACCACCCACAACAGTGTTGTACACAATTGTTGGTTGAACAGGTGCTGATTCAGCAAGTGTTCGGAAAGAATAGATATTTCCAGTGTCATCACCTTCATCATTTTCGGCAACTGCTCGGAAATAATAAAGTGTGTTTGGTGCAAGATTTGTAATAGTGATTCCGTATGAATAGGTATCATCACCGATTCGTGATGCATTGACTGCGTCAATCTTGTTTGTGTCAAATGAAGTACTTGTTGTTGTTCCCCATTCAAACCAAGCTTGTGTATCATCATCAGAACCAGTATCTACGATACCATTGAGGCGTGCATATGTTGACCCGACTGATGTTGCTGGTGTGGTTGAAACAGATGGGTCTGTAGTATCATCATTGTTGTTATTGTTATCATCATCTGTTGTGAATGATTTGATACTTCCACAGTCTTCTCCTTCAGAATTTTCTGCACACGCTCGGAAATAATACCGTGTATCATTGTCGAGTCCAGTAATTTTCTTATCGAAGTCTACTGTATCAGTGTCTTCATTGTCATCGTAATCATTTGAAGATACGTATGAAGTTTCATCAAGATCATCTTCATCTTCTCCCCATTCAAACCATACATTTGTAAGTGCATCACCATTTGGATCTGCTTCACCTTGAAGTAGAGCACTGTCTTCATCAACATCATCCGCAGAAAGAGTTGTAACAGACGGAGCATCATCACTTGAAGAACTTCCACCGTTACCATTGTTGTCGATTGTAGTGAAATATTCTACACCACCACATACTCGTGATGTGTATGAATTTTTTGCACACAATTGATACTTGTATTCTGTGCCATCATTGAGGCCAGTCAAATAATATGATGGGTATGAAGTCCCATATGCAGCAGATGAGTCTGCTGTACGATTTGAGAATGAGTTTTCACCGTACTCAAACCAGTAGTATGCATACGTATTGTTTGCATCAATATATCCATTCATTCGCGCAGTGTACTTGTTGACATCTGTCGCAGATCGAGTGTCCACATCGGGAGACGAACCATTGTTGTTGTTTCCATCAGAATTTTCTGAGTTATCAGAAGATGAAGAACATCCTGCATCTGAAGGATAGTCAGTATCGCCATCGCCATCATTGTCTACACCATCATTACATTCGTATGTTGTAGGATTTGAAACATTGTTACTTACTCGAAATCGAATCACCACTGAGCCTTGAGTTGCCCATCCTGGTGCAATGTTTCCAATTGAAAGTCCGTTTGAAGTAAACACATCTGTTCCAGATGAAGGACAGTTTTGTGCAGATTGTGTTTGGTTTGGAAACCAAAAACATCCTTGATAGGTAAGTGTTTGTGAACTTGAAATATTCACTGTCGCAGAACCTGACTTGTATGATGCATTGTTTGCGAGCACACCGCCTGTAAATGTGTGTGAAGTACTTGAGCCACTTGGACTATTCAACTTCACACGTGTAGTTGCTGCAGTTGCAGAACCAGTGTTGTGATAATAAATTGCAACCGAAACAAGATCTCCTGCTTGGAGAGTTTGGTTTGTACATCCTGTTTGAGGACTTGAACCAGGGATTGTTGTTGACCAACATCCTGTCGAACCTGGGTTTTGAGTGTAGTTCGTCACTCGAACTGTGGCACGATCAGAAGGATCAGTGTTGAATGCTGTATTAAAAGTATCAGCAGACACTACAGAAACTCCGAAAACCGCGAAGAAAAGAATCGCGAGTGTACCGACATATGATTTTGTCTGTGTAATGTTTTTCATAAAAATATTTTTCACAATTTATAATTTCTGTACGTCTCCCGTACATTTTTAAAGGCTCAATATACTATTAAGCACTTAAAAATGAAAGGGATCCGAATCCTTCGGATAAGGATCCCTTCTTTGGAACTGATTCTAATGTCTGGAAATTCCAGACCTTACTGGTCTTGAACTACCACCACCGCGTGGTGCGCCCCCTTTTGGACGACTTCCACCCGCTGGACGAACTTGGCTCGTCTGACGATGTTGAGAGTTGCGCGGTTCGGTAAATGAACGATTTTGTGTAGGACGCGACTGGTTGTTGTAGTTTTGTCCTTGATCTGAACGCTGACTGACTGATTGCTGAGTTCTTTGCTGAGAACCCGAAGCAGCAGACTGTTGCTGTCCAGAATACCCGCCAGTTCTCTCATTTGCAGCACGGCTCGCAAACACTCGAGGTTTTGCCTCAGAGTTTTGCTGTTGACGAACAGAGACAGAATGAACTGTCGCTGGTGCAGGTTGGGTGTTATTTCTTGTAACACCACGACTTACATCACTAGATTTACTTCTCAGAGAAGAAGTGCGTACAGCAGTTGTCTGAGAGGATTGAGGTTTGCGGACACTTCTTTGGTTTCTAGTTGGGTTGTATCCAACATTTGCAGTGTAGTATCGAGCCTCAGGATCAATAGGACCATCACCCACACCCCCACCATCAACAGGATTACCACCAGTAGGATCTACGGGGCCACCACCTGTCGGAGGGTTGTGTGGATGAGGGGGAAAGTTGTTGGTATTGGTATTTGTGTTGGTGTTTGTGTTGGTATTATCAACATTTACATACACATTAATTACATTGTTTGAGGATGAATTACTTCCTCCTCCACCATTACACACATACCCTCCACCGTTTCTCGGTCCATAATACATTGAATTTCCCCAAGAGCTGCACATCGGCGGCTGATTAACACCCCAACCAAACGACGCTTGAGCATACATTCCACCGCCATACATCATCGGCTGTTCGTAGTAGGACTGTTGCTGGTAAGAACGCTCTTGCTCCTGTGAGTAATAGTTGTTAGTAACATATGTGTTACCGGTTGAATCTACTACATTCACAATGGGAGCTTCCACATTCACATCACCTTCATATACATTCACATCAGGCACTGCTGTGACTACTTCAGGTGTTTGCTTTTGATCTTCTTGCTCTTTGTTTGAACCGGTAGATACCAACACAGAAGACTGCAGACATGTGGCTTTTGCCCATGCAATTTTTCTGTTGTTTACCTTTGCAACAAAAAACTTTTCACCGTCTTTTGCTACAGTGTCTACAAAAGACACGGCAACACCATCATTTCTGACCAGTGTGTTTGTAAACACTGTCCCGCCCGGGACAGTTTCAACTGTACTGTTTTCAATCACCCAAAACAGGTGACCTATTTCAGCCTGTTTTTGTAAGCCGGCAAATTTAAATGCCTGGCTTAAGTTAAACACATGCATTTTAATTGCCTCATCTTTGGATATGTTCCAATCCGAGGACCATGCATCTTCACCCTTAAACTGGGCGAGAATCCATTCTTTTTTTACATCATTGGCACCTTTGTACCAACGGTGTCCTTTTGGGCGCTGTGCGTCCGAGGACAAGAAGCTTATGACCAACAAGGTCATTAGAATCAGGTTTTTAAAGATCTTTGTCATTTTTTATCGTTTTTTGAGTGTTTAGACAATTTGTTTTCTAGCCATATCTTATCACATTTAAAAGCTTTTGTCAATACATTCAGACCTGCCTTTTAGGTGTACTTTTTAAGTAAAAAACCGACCCAAAAACACTTATAAATCGACGAAAAATCCCAACCGTTTCTAGCTTTTCTATAAGTGCGGTATACTTTTTGTATGAGTCAAAACGACGAAGAAATACAGAAGAAAAAATTAGAAGAAATTCGTAAACAAGAAGAAGAAGAACTCGCGGAAGTGCTTTCGCAAACTAGGTACAATATCCCCTACATCAACCTTGCAGGTGTGTTGGTTGAAAACGATGCCCTTCGTACAGTCCCAGAAGATCTATCAAAAACAATTGAAGTAGCTCCCTTCAAACTTCTTGGTCATGATGTGCATATTGCCGTACGCGCACCAGAAAGAGACGAAGTGCTCGCACTCAAAAAAGAACTCGAATCAAAAGGATACAATGTGCATTTGTATATGGCATCACCTTCTAGCCTTCAAAAGGTATGGGAACGATATCAAGAAATATCTATGGCAACCACTTCTCGCCAAGGTGGACTCGATATAACAGGTGAAGCAATAATTGAAATTGGAAAAAGAATTAAGACCATACAAGATGTCCCTCATGTTATTGATGAGATGAGTAAAGAGGCATCAAGTCATCGAATCTCAAAAATGCTTGAGGTTATACTTGCAGGTGCTATTTCAATCGGTGCCTCAGACATACACATTGAACCTGAAGAAAAAAACGTGCGCCTTCGATATCGACTTGATGGATTACTCCAAGACATCATGGTGTTTCCGTTTGAAATACACAAATTTTTAAATTCTCGCATCAAGCTTCTTTCTGGTCTTAAGCTCGTAAACGACATCGCACAAGACGGACGATTTAGTATTTTTATTGAAAAAGATGAAATAAGTATTCGTACTTCCCTTATTCCTGGAGCATATGGTGAGTCAATTGTGATGCGTATCCTTAATCCAAAATCAATTCAAGTAAAGCTTGAGGATCTTGGAATTGAACCTCGACTTTTTGAGGTGATTCAAAAAGAAATCATAAAACCAAATGGACTTATTCTCTTGAACGGTCCAACAGGCTCTGGAAAAACCACAACACTCTATGCATTCCTAAGAAGAATTTATTCTCCTGAAATAAAAATCATCACTATCGAAGATCCTATCGAATATCATTTGCCGGGAATCACTCAAACACAAGTTGAATCAGACAGAGGATATACATTTCTCGAAGGGCTCCGCTCAGCACTTCGACAAGACCCTGATGTAATCATGGTGGGAGAAATCCGCGATAGTGAGACAGCAAAAATCGCTGTTGAATCAGCACTTACAGGACACATGGTGTTTTCAAC
>CAYWZM010000031.1:0-7803 GCA_964462355.1 uncultured Candidatus Saccharibacteria bacterium | reverse complement strand
TGAAAGTGCCTCCTGACACAGTCGCTGAGGGTGTACCACTACCGTTTATATACAAACTTGCTCCACTAGTTGCATCAATAGCCAATCTGATGTGAAACGGAACCCCAACAGTACAAGAAAAAGAAGCACTGACATTTTCAGCATTACTATTCGACAACTGTCTGGATAAATACACCACACGGCTCACTGCGTAAATAGTGTATGATTGTCCTCCCCCAGTCAGCACTCCAGGATCACCATAGCCAACACCAAAAATACTGTTTGTGGCTCCACAAGTAATATCCGCCTCCATCTCTAAAGCACCTAGGCTTCTATCATATGTCGTATCAGTGACGACATAATTCGCGCCCCACGCACCCGCACCGGTGGTAGTGAGTGATCCATTTTGTTGAATATTACCTGAAGTACCACCAATGCCACCGTTGTCCACTTCGTCCCATTTTGCTGTATCTATGACTGTGCCTGTAAAATTATCCGATAATAATGTAGCTGAAAAAACAAAAACTGCTTTAGTTAAAAAAATACATAATACCAAAGTTGCTATTTGTATAATTTTTCTTGCTGATAATTTGGTCATATTATTTAATTATACTTTAAATTTTGCCATTATCAATAAAACTATTTGTAACCATACATTTATACACTTCAATTGACATCAACCTAATAATGACTCTTGTTGATACCACATAAAAATGGGCAACTTTTTGCCTAGTGTTTTATGTAGTGCATCCACCCGCGAGGAAATCTTTCCTTACAGGAACAGTATGCCTTTTCGAAATCCTCAGGCAAGGCCTTCTAATTTATCGAAAAGCCTTTCGATTCCTCGTCGTACGCAAAGCAGTTTGCGTACTCAGGGGCACATAGTAAAAAAGCGCAACCAGTTGCGCTTTTTTACTATGTGCCCACAGATAATTCACTCGCCGTTGCTCGTAAATTTCCGCGACCCCGCCTCAGTTGTTTGCACTGGTGCGCAAACATGCTTCCGGCCGGCACAAGTATCGCCAAAAGCAAAGCAGTTTGCTTTTGGCTATCTTGTGCCCCCGCGAGGAATCGAACCTCGAATAACGGCTTAGAAGTCCGTAGTTATATCCATTTAACTACAGGGGCAATACTAGAGACTATAGCGTATAGTGTTACGATGGGTCAACAAACACCCCTGGTGTCGTTTGGATATCTTTGGTTTTTGTGCTTTTTTGATTAAACGACTCAAGAACTGAATCTAGCTTTTCTGTTTGGATTGCCTCTTTTGTTTGACCATCACTTTCAACATGTACTTCGACTGCATGTTTGTCTGTCACATAAAATTTATACGCACTAAGTCCTAGTACCACAATCAAAAGTGAAAAAAATACTTTAAGTATCAACACCCAAGACGCATGAGGGTCACTGATGAATGTAGTCCCATCTTTTTGAAAATGAGCTCGTTCGTCTTTTTTCTTAAATAATGTCGTGAAGTTCATGTTAGTTTTTGTAATAACTTGTAAGGACAAAATCAACTGACGCACTCCATGCAGTTGCATTCGTTTTTAAAGTGGTGTTTGTCTTTGAGTCGGTCGGTGAAGAAAGTGTGTTTTTCTGACTACTCATTTGGATTCTGTTTACAATTATTTGATAAGGCATATTCTCAAGAAGTACGAGAAAATTATTTACCGCACTAAAATTTCCATCAATAGTAAGAGTCACAAAAAGTCCCTGTTTTCCTATCTGTTCTCCAGGTTGAAGCGATGAAATTTTTGCTACAACACCGCGGTCTTTTGCGAGTGATTCAATAGATTTAATAAAATCAACCACTGTACTTTCTGCGACAAAATGCGAATCAAGCAATCTACTTTTTTCTTGTGTGAGTTCAATTGATCGCTTAAGACCAAGGATATTTTGCTGTGATTTTTTTTCATTCTCTATTTCTATTGCAGTACTTTCAATCGATGATGTCTTTTTTGATATTCTTGTATACATATACACATACCCACCAATTGAGCAGAGTAGTAGCAGAAACAGTATCCCAAGAAATAAAATATAGTAATTCTTTTTCATAACTATTGAGTAAGTTTTAGATCGAGATTAAATGAAATATTGTCATTCTTCAATAAATCAGAAATAGGAACATCGACCTTTTGAAACAATCCTGTTTTTTCTAATTCATCAATAAACATAAGCAACTCTTCACGCGAAAGCGCTGTGCCTCGAAGTGAAAAATTCTTCACTGTTCCCTCTTTTGGTGTTTCTATAACTGCATAAAAAAACTCATGTATAGTAATACCCTTTCTATTCAACCCGAGAATCTTCTGGAGTATCGACTCAGAAAATGTATTCGGTGTATATGGTTCTTTGAATACCGCGAGTTTCTTGTTTATTGACTGTATGCTTGTTGAAATTTTTTCAAGCTCAGGATCGCGAGATGTAGTGAGTCGTACCAATTCTTCTTTTTTTATTCGTTCGTCCAAAGATGCAGTGACAAACGAAGGTATCAAAAACACTCCTGCAATCACCACAATAATAATTGCAAATACAATAGAAATAATTCCGAGTCTCATATAATACTCACGCATCGTCTCTATTTTGTATTGTGGAGGAAGTAAATTAATCATGTTCAAAATCTCCCAACGCAAGACCTATTGCGGTGGCATAACTAAGTGATTCTTTGAAATTGATTGGCGGAATATACGAATCAACCGATCCCATATTTGTCCAAACATTTGCCAAGTCAACATCGGTTCTAAGGCTTGTTTTAAAATATTCAACAATACCGTCGAGGTTTGCATTTCCTCCACACACGCGTATCGAATGAATTGTTGGTCGCGGGTCTCCATCACTATTTTTGTGTGAATGCCAATAAATAAAATGTCTATTTACTTCATCACGTAAAACCGAAAGTCCGTTCAAAATTACAGAAAAAAGCTCTTTGTCTTTTTCGTTTCGAGAAAGTCCAATTTCCTTTTTCATTTTTTCTGCTTCCTCGTATGACACTGAGAAATTTTTTGCAATCATCTCAGTGATTGTGGCACCTCCAATAGACACGGTCGAGGTAAAAAGTGGGATTCGTTTGTGCACAATTGAAATACCGCTTCGGGTATCGCCAAAATCTATAATCATATAGGTATTTT
Source organism: uncultured Candidatus Saccharibacteria bacterium (assembly GCA_964462355.1). Classification (GTDB taxonomy): domain Bacteria; phylum Patescibacteriota; class Minisyncoccia; order Phycocordibacterales; family UBA9973; genus JAGOQQ01. The sequence continues at coordinate 4,699 of CAYWZM010000031.1, read as the reverse complement.
CATCACCATCTGCCACAATCGCACGCGCGAGTGCAGAAGCTTCAAGTTCGAGAGAAAGCGGAGAAAGTCCAGCCTCTTTAAACAGTGTAGTGTATTCCTCCACAACTGCTGTCGGTGCAACAGTCACAAGTACCTTAAACGAGTCTTCTTTTTCTTCGACCAAATCATAATCAAATACCACATCTTGCGGCGAAAGAGGTACGTGCTCCTCTAATTGAATATCGATTGTTCCGCGAATTTCATCACTTGTCATCTTTGGTACTGTGAGCTCAAAAAGATACATCTGTTCTTCTGGGAGTGACACTCTCACAAAGTGACAATTGTGTTCGTGTTTAATTTCTTTGAGTAGCCCAATGAGTACTTCCGGGTTGTGAATCTTTCCTGCCTCTATAACACCTTCTGGAACTTTTTTCTCACCATAAAACAAAGTGCGCAACTCGCCTTTTGAGTGATGGAGTGCAATATACTTGATTGATCGATCAGAAATATCAATTCCCACAGAAGGTCTTTCGATAAACTTCGGTGTAGGAAAAAATCTATTGTATCGTGAACGTAACATGTATGTATATTATATCCGAGAGTTGAAGAAGTGCTAAGTTTTTTTGTGAAGAAGTCGAATCGCAATAGGAATTACAGAAATCAAAATAATTCCAGCAATAATAAAGAGTAAGTACTTATCTATAGAAGGCACAAGTGTTCCAAGAAAATATCCGAGTGAAGAAAATCCAATCGCCCAAAGCACACCACCAATAATATTGTAGGTGGTAAATGTTTTTCTATCCATCACACCTATACCAGCAATAATTGGAGCAATGGTTCGCACAAAAGGTATGAAGCGTGAAAGGATTATTGTTTTCTTCCCATACTTTACATAAAACGCTTGTGCACGCACGACATGTTCAGGATTAAACCACCGAGAACTTGGCCGAGAGAAAATCCGTGGGCCAAAACGCTTTCCTGTATAGTACCCAACTTGATCTCCGAGTACTGCCGACAAAAAAGAAACTACGAGTAGTGCAGGAAAATTCAAATACCCTGCCGCAGACAACACACCAGCAGTAAACAACAGAGAATCACCAGGAAGAAACAACCCAAAAAGAACACCTGATTCGAGAAATATCACAATTCCAATCCCTACCAAGCCTGCTGTATGAATAAATGTGTGAAGATCAAAAATCATATATTATTTCGCTTTAGTTCCCACTGGAATAGTGTCATTTGGACAAAGCAAAGAGAAATGTCCATCTTCAGTAGAAAGTGCGAGAATCATGCCTTGCGATTCAAGTCCGCGAATCGTTCGAGGTTCTAAGTTTGTGACAAACATACACACTTTTCCAACAAGCTCCTGTTCATCTGGAAAATACTCGCGAATACCAGAAAGAATTTGGCGAGGATTTTCTTCACCAAATTCAACCTCTAATTTTAAAAGTTTGTCCGCATCAGGAACAATTTCAACTGAAAGAATTTTTCCTGCAGTCATTTCTACTTTTTTAAAATCATCGTAATTAATCATATGGGTAGGGATTAGTAATAAGGGGTTAGGGAGTAGTGGGATAAGTTATCGATAGAACGTGGGCGTAGTACGTAAAGCACTGAACTCTGTGTCATCTTGTGCCTTGTGCTGAATTTATTTCAGTATTGTTTCAGAATCTCAAGAATATTTCAATCCTCACCATTAAAGTTTGCGTCTGGTTCGCAACTGATTAAAGTGCTGGTTCACCTGTATTTTTTCGATCAAGATATCTTTGGAGTATGAGTGTGGCAGCAACATCGTCTTTTGGGCTTGTATCTATTTTGAGGTATCTCCCTTTTTCTTGTCGAATATCATGAGTCTGCTTGAATGCTTCATATGAGGTAAAACTTTCATCGACGAAGCGCGGCACAAGAGAAGTAGCAGTCCGAAGTTTTTTTGAAAACTCCTGTATCTTGTCTGCAACACTCGCATCATTTCCATCACCGCGAGGAAGTCCGAGTACAATTTCCCCTATTTCTTTCTCTTTCACAATTTTTGAAATCTCTTCGATTGCCTCAGACTGGATTGTTGATTTGATTATTCCGTGAGGAAACGCCACAGTCCCCATCTCGTCAGACACAGAGAGTCCTATTCGTTTTCGTCCATAATCAATACCTAATACTTTCATATATATGAGCGTACCATACAAAACCAAAATAATCGCTTGAAGATTATTTCATTTTCTGGTATAAACACTGTATGCCCATGATTCAATTAAACCCAATAGTTTTTTGGATTCTTGTTATTTGGACACTTATCTGGAAAGGATGGGCATTGTGGGAATCTGCACGCAGAGGACAAAAAGCATGGTTTGTAGCACTTTTTGTGATAAGCTCACTGGGTGTACTCGAAGCAATCTATATTTTCTTTATTGCAAAAGCCCACAACGACAAAACACCAACTGTCACTGACTCACGCGAATAAAACGCGAGCTAAGTCAAAAGTTGGCAATGGTATGTGGCTACAACTAAATACAACCAATTTTAGTTTAAAACTAAAATGAAAAACGCATGGAGGCGTGGCTGAGTGGTTGAAGGCACCTGTCTTGAAAACAGGAGACGGTGAAAGCTGTCCGTGAGTTCGAATCTCACCGCCTCCGCCATTGACAGCTAGCACGAGATATGTTGTTTAAAAGCATGTCGTGCTAGCACGAATTGGAATAAGAAGATAACAAAAAACACGAAATAAATTTCGTGTTTTTTGTCTATAAATTAGTTATTTAATCGACTCTTTAATTTTTTTGGCTAAAATTTGACTGTAACTTTTATTTTCTCCATCAATGACTTCATCTTTCCCGACACTTTTTTCAGCTAAATCTTCACCAAAAAATTGTTCTGCGACTTGTAAAGCTAGCTCCGCATCAGCTTGTGATCCTCCGTGCATAACAATTTGGTCATTTAATCTAACACCCTGCTCGGATAAGTCTTGAAAAATTTTGATATCGCCGTTATATTTTGCGTCACGAAGAGCTATCATAAATTGCTTAAATCTTTCAGGGGTTAAAGTATTTAGGTCTTTAACCGAAGCATAGGACTTATAAGTTTCATTGCTCTTTTCTCCTGTACCATTATTAATTCCAAAAAATAGCCAAGAATTGGAATCTTTAGTCCCTTGTCGCACTCGTATATTTTCTGAAAGAAAGCGATTTTCTTGTCCTGCTTTTTGTTGCATCTCATAACAAAATTTTGCAAATGCCTTTTCTGATTCTTCTTTAATTTGTGCTTTTCTTTCTCTATTCGCTAAAACAATTTCCTCAACAGAGGTGCCCATGCGTTGCCACGGTGCAACCCTCAACTGATCATCATCAATAGCCAAAGAGTTTTGTATTGCAAAATCAACATATTCTTCTCTGGAAATTTTTGATAAATCTATTCCTTGTTGTTTTGCAATTTTTGCCAATTCGTAGCTAGCAGTCCAGCCATGTAATTTTTTCCTTTCTTCAATATTTAGTGCCGATAATTCTTCTGATTGAAGAACGGCAACTGATTTTTCTTGGTTCTCCGTAGTTTCAATGGGTTTAGAAATCCCTAGCTGTTCTCTTAATTCTGCAATCTTCTGCTGATCAGATTGATATCTTTCTTCTGTTCCTTTCTCTGCAGATTCTTTTTCTCGCAATGCAGCCAGCGCTCTTGCTTTCTTTTCTTTTAATTCTTTCGTTTTCTCCTGATCGACGTATTCAGGAAACGTCCAAATAAAATCAAGAGTTTCAGAATCTAAACCTCTGTATTGTGCAGGAATTTCACTTATCCCTTGCTCTGGTTTTTCTTCTGATGTTTCGGCTAGTTTTTTCTCAATACCCGACTTAAAGGATTCTGGCAAACCTTGAAAAATAGAATCCTTAGATTCTCCATTTTTAATACGATTAACGTATTCATCAATTTTTTGCTCCGCACCCGGCAAGGAGTTTTTGTTGTCCAGGGATTCCATAAGTATCTTTACTTTACCATTTTTAAGATATTTTTTCTACGCCTCTTTTAGAGTAATCTTTTTCTGCGCCAAACAAATCCTGCTCTTCAAACATCCAAGCAGTTCTCGCTTCTCAAGATTCGATCCCTCTTTCAAGACATACTTCGCATACCCTCGTACATCAATACTTGGGATATCAATTTTCTCTTTGGTTCCAAGAAAGAACTTCTGCATCTTCGAGAATTGATCAAGGTCAGCTTTTATCTTTTCTTTGACTTCAATCTCGTTCAGGTCAATTTTCTCGATCAGCTCGTTGAACTGTTTCAGTAACTCTTTCTCTTCGGTATAGCCACATTTACAATCCACTCCGCGTGCTTTAGTACAACCATAATAGACATATCGAGCAACCCCGCCATTTTTAAGCTTCTTGAACTTCTCGTCTGCTGATATACCAGATCCGCACAATCCGCAGAGCATCATTTTAGTAAAGGCAAATTCTTTATTTTCTACTCGCAACACGTTACTTTTTATCTGTGCTTGTACCATATCAAATAATTCTTTGGTGATAATTGGTTCGTGTTTGCCTGTGTACCAGTTACCCGATTTTCTCGGATACTCGAACACTCCGTAATAGAACGTATTGTCTAAAATCTTGTAGATATTTCCGAGACTTAAATGTTTTTTGCCTGCGACAGTTCGTAGATTGAGATCAAATTTGAGCCAATTGTAGAGTTTCCTTCCACTCCAATGCTCATATGCGACTTTTTCAAACATCTTCTT
>CAYWZM010000030.1:0-7917 GCA_964462355.1 uncultured Candidatus Saccharibacteria bacterium | reverse complement strand
TATTGGGGACTAAATAAGCCAACTGCTTGGCTTATGTTCGGGAATCGAAAACATTGTTTTTTTGTCGCATGATTTGCCAACAAACGAAGAATCCGACACAAAAGGTGTACTGCTCCTGTAAGGAGAGGTTTCTGATAGGACTCCAATTTAAAAAAACACAGTTGTACTCTATTTTTCCTGAGAGCAGATTTCCCTCAAAAAGCAGGGCACCCATGATTTCCAAGGCTCTCGTGACATATATTGACTTCTAAGGTGAATAGTGCTATAATATGGACAGAATACAGTAAACCTCTCGCTGTCTTCGGTATAACGAGTAGAGGCTCTTTCAAAAACAAAAAGGATAAAAAATGAGAACAAAAACTCTCGAGCAGAACACGGCGCAAGATTTCGCTGGGCTGCAAGTTGACCAACTGCAAAAACTTCGCAACGGCAACATTACTTACGAACAAGTGAAATGGTTTAACAACCTTTCATTCGAGCAACGCGAAGCGTTAATGGGAAAGCAACCTGAAAAGGTGCTGTACCTGAAACTGCTATCCGGTGCCGAAACACTGATGCTTGATGCCTTAGACGGCAAAGAGACATTGGCAACTGCCAAGGAAGTGTTTCCGTCCGGCATAGACGGTGACTTCAAAAACTGGGGCACCAACAAACCGGGCATCGCCACCAAAGAACAGGCGGTAGATGTTCACGAACTGGTAAAGGATGGCACTTTTGCACAAATGTTCGGTTCACTCGGAACCGATCTGGACAAACTTTGCTTAACGCAAAGCCAGATAAAAAACTTTTGCAAAAAACATCCTCAGTGGCTGCGTCAAAACGGCTACGCCACATTCTTCCTGTTTAAGGTTGAGGACCAGTTCTTCGTTGCTGGCGTGCTCGTGTTCTCTGGCGGTCTGGACGTTAACGTGCACCGGTTCGGGTTCGACTTCGTGTGGGTTGCCGAGTACTCCCTTCGTATGGTAGTTCCGCAACTGACCGCTTAGAACCTTTTGTTCTGACACTTATTTTCTTAATCCCTTTGACTCTTAACCGAGCCAGAGGGATTTTTTTATATAAAATCCGTATAATGAATATGCAGTGGTGCGGTATCCGAAGGTTACGGCTCTCGGATCACGATTGCTCAAAATCATCATCGAGAATTTTGCCGGCTACGGCTTTCAAAAGAGTGAGGATCGTTTTGAAACAAAAAACTTTTCAGTTGGTGTGGTGCGCTCGAGGACTTCTATGTCCCGAATAAAATACAGCACGGTCCCTGATGGAAACATGCTTGGATCGGCAGTGGTATAGATGGTGCATCGCACAATTCTTCGTTGCTAACGTGAACGTGAACTCTGACGGTCTGAACGTTAACGTGAACCGGTTCGAGAACGACAACGTGTGGAATGCCGAGAACTCCCATCGTATGGTAGTTCCGAAAATGAGGGTTTTCTCCTCTCTGATTTATTATCTGGGAGGAGTTTTCTTTTCAAGTCCTTTTCTCCATCCGCCGAGCATTTTGCCTATCTCGTCTAACTGTTCGGAAAGTGTTGCGTATTTGTCATTCGGCAGGCATTTGTTTTCCCATGCCAGTTGTAAAAAGAATTTCACGCCGTCGAGCTTTGATATTGAAATGGTGATGCGATTCACTTTCTGATCACCGGAGAGGTAGAGGGATACAAAAATGTTTTCTAACAATTCCAAAAAATAATTGTCGATCTTACCGCCGAGATTGTGGCGGTAGGTTTTCGGAAAATCCGCCAGTAATTTAAACCAGAGTGAGTAGGAATCTTTTGCTTTTATGAGCACCGTAGGTGTTCGGGGGGGGGGTAAAATTATCGGACATAGTAATTTTAATGATGTCTATGAAAAAATTCGATTGCTCGTATAACAATATCATAACGACCGAAAATTTGCTCCGTGCGTGGGAGGAGTTTTTATCTGGGAAAAAGAATCGTATTGATGTCGCCGCATTCCAGAATCGTCTCATGAACAACATCTGCGATTTACACAACGAGCTCGCAAACAAAACGTACCGGCATGGCGAGTATCATGCATTCAACATATCCGATCCAAAGCCGAGAAATATTCACAAGGCTACCGTTCGAGACCGACTGCTCCATCACTTGCTCCATGCCGAACTTTATCCGCACTTCGACAGGAAATTCATTCACGATTCATATTCATGCCGTATTAATAAAGGTACGCACAAAGCGATGGATCGGTTTAGGGACTTCGGACGCATTGTTTCCAAAAATGATACGCGTGCGTGTTGGGTCCTGAAATGCGACATCAGAAAATTATTCGCAAACATTGACCATGCCATTTTGAAGGACATGCTTGTACGGCACATCAATGATGGCGATTTATTGGAATTGCTCGGACATATCATCGACAGCTTTTCGACGCAGGGCAGGACCGATGCCGGTCTTCCGCTCGGTAATCTCACCAGTCAGCTTTTGGTAAATGTGTACATGAACGAGTTTGACCATTTCATGAAGCGGACGATCAAGGTTACCCATTATATCCGCTATGCCGATGACTTTGCCATTCTGCATGAAGACCCCGATTATCTGGCTACGCTCATTCCGCAAATATCGGATTTTCTTGGGACCAAGCTGAAACTGTCTTTGCATCCCGATAAGGTGTTCATTAAGACCCTCGCCTCGGGCGTGGACTTCTTGGGTTGGGTGCATTTCCCGCATCATCGGGTGTTGCGTACTGCCACGAAACGGCGGATGTTTGCCAATCCGGGCATTTATGCTGCCGACGAGTCAGTGGTGAATTCGTACAAGGGACTCCTTTCACACGGGAATGGATACAAGCTGGTCCGCATAATTGAGGATATTTCTGCGAATGTAATATCGCTCGAAATTAACTGAATTGATTGACTTGAATGACAATTGTCTGACTGTTTGAAAATTGTGAAAATATGTGGTTAAATATCAAAAAACGCACCATGGAAAACCCACTCGTTGCACAAGGAAAATACCTCACTCTTGTTAAGGACAAGATACTCATAGACGCATGTAGCGGAGTTAGAAATTTCGCAAACTCAGATTATTTTGATACTGTGCCACAAGGAGGATTTTCGGATTCAATGATTGGTTTGGTGACAAGAAGCAAGCAAAAGCAACAACCAACATTTCAAACATTTGGAGCGTTGTATCGGATTTCTTGTCCAGCAACATATCTTGAGATGTACAATTCATTTGATGTTTGGTATGACAAACTCTTGTTCACCCAACATCAAATCATTAGTGTATGCGATTCAAACAAAAGATTTATTCGCGATCATGCTGGATACTGCACTTTGTTTTTGTTCAAAAACAACAATCAATTTTTGATTTCACAGATATTTTGTAATGGTAAAACAATAAAAACGAGAATAGATAATTTGTGGTCGGGGTATGTATGGGACTCAAAATACCGATTGCATATCATTGTTCCAATGATGTAGGTTAAAAAGCTTCCGAAAGGAAGCTTTTATTTTTTCCAATTATCAAGCAGTACTCCCGTTGCGATTGCAACATTCAATGATTCGGCCTTGCCAGATTTCGGTATGGTGATTTTGTGAGTAATGAGAGGAGTTAATGTGTCGTGTATTCCATTTGATTCGTTTCCCATGAGAAGTATTCCATTTTTTGGGAATTCAAATGAATGAACATTTTCACCATCAAGAACTGCGCCCAGAATCGGGACACGTGAATTTTTGAGAAAGTCTTCAAGCTCGGTATAGCAAATATTTACACGAGTAAATGATCCCATTGTCGCAGAAATTGTTTTCATATTATAAAACTCAGCAGTCGATGGAGAACACACAATTTTTGTAATTCCATACCAATCTGCAGTTCGAATGATTGTTCCTAGGTTTCCTGGGTCACGTATGTCGTCAAGCGCAAGAACAATGTCGGTCTCATGTATTTCAAATGGACTATTTTCTTTTTGGAAAACAATCGCCACGCCAGTATCGTTGAATTCAAGTGAACTTATTTTGGCAAGTTCTCCAACCGAGGTCAGTTCGATGAGATTCTCTACTTGTTGAAATTGTACTTTATGTTTTTCGTATGTTTCGTGAGTGATATATAGTTTTTCAATACGAAAATCAGATGCGACAACTTCCAAAATACTCTTTTCTCCTTCAACAAGAAACACTCCTTCTTCTTTTCTGTTTTTTTTGAGATGGAGGGCTTTGATTCGTTTTGCTTCAGCATTGGTCATGGACCAGATTGTAGCATATTTCAATAAATGGTAACTATTGGTATTGTATAGCTATGACTCAAGCACACGCTCTCACAATACTTAAAACAGGCGCACATGTGTTTTTGACCGGTGAGCCTGGAGCGGGAAAAACATATGTCATAAATCAATATGTGTCATATTTGCGTGCGTGTGGTGTGGAGGTTGCAATTACTGCATCGACCGGAATTGCTGCAACACATATCGGAGGTATGACTATTCATTCATGGAGTGGTATCGGTGTTCGTCAAAAACTTACACCAATGGATTTGGACAAAATTGCATCTAGTGAATATATCTCAAAAAGAGTACGGCGTGCAAAAGTGCTTGTGATTGATGAAATTTCGATGCTCGGTCCAGATATGATTGATATGGTTGATATGGTGTGTAGAGAAGTCCGCCAAAAGGCGGAGCCTTTTGGCGGACTTCAAGTAGTATGTATTGGGGATTTTTTCCAGCTTCCACCTATAGAGAAAAAAATATGGAATACAGACGATCAGTCTACTTTGTACGAAGATGAAGTCGCTCCTCGTCCGCGTTTTGCGTATGATTCTACTTCTTGGAAAGAAGCACGTCCGATTGTGTGCTATCTCACAGAACAACACAGACAAGAAGACGGTGATTTCCTTCAAGTGCTTTCGGCAATTCGCGAGAATGCATTTCGCTCTTCACATCTTGAAATCGTCAATCAAAGAAAAATTTCTCCGAAAAACATTTCGCAGTCTACTCTTAGGCTTTTTTCGCACAATGCAGATGTCGACAGATTAAACAATGAAATGCTTGAACGAATTTCATCTCCAAAAAAAATATTTACGATGTCATCTGTAGGTCATGAAGTCCTCGTGGCAATTTTAAAGAAAGGATGTATGTCCCCAGAATCACTTATTCTCAAGCAGGGTGCACAAGTAATGTGTACCAAAAACAATCAAAAGCTTGGTTTCGTGAATGGAACAATCGGAGAATTGGTTGGATTTCAAAATGGTACGCAGTATCCAATAATTAAAACTCGTGATGAGAAACAGATTGTCATTGAGCCGATGGAGTGGGTGATAGAAGAAAATGGAAAAGTAAAAGCGAGTATTTCACAATTTCCTCTGCGACTTGCATGGGCGATAACGGTGCACAAGAGTCAAGGAATGAGTCTGGATGAGGCGGTCATTGATCTTTCGGGTGTATTTGAATATGGTCAGGGATATGTAGCACTTTCTCGTGTGCGTTCGCTTGAGGGACTTTATTTACTTGGGTGGAACGAGCGGGCATTTCAGGTTCATCCAGATATTTCAACGATTGATGAAAAATTTAAGATGCAATCAGAAGAAGCAGAGGAAGCGTTTTTGAAGTTGTCTCAATCCGAGATTGATATAATGCATCGAAATTTTATACACGCGTCTGGTGGTGTTGTTCGTGAAGTGGACGAAGATAAAAAGGAATTTAAAAAAGCACACACTGTCGAGATTACGCATGCATTATGGAACGAAGGTAAGACTATTTCAGAAATTGCGAAAGAAAGAAAACTCAAAGAGAATACTGTATTGTCTCACATTGAAGAACTTGTAGAAAATAAACTCATCTCAAAAGAAGATGTGTCGCGAATCCTCACAAAAGAACTCGCAAAAAAAATTCCACGAATTGTGAGTGAGTTCAAAAAAAAAGACACACGCAAACTCTCAGAAGTGTATGAGTCACTTAAAGGAAAATATTCATATGATGAAATACGACTCGCAAGACTTTTCGTGGAATAAAATGAATTCCGCTAGTCATTAGTGATATACTTATATAATAATATGATATTTTTGAGAACCAGAAAAAGAAGAATACTTTTTGGAATCGCATGTATAGCCATAATAATTGGAGGTTATTTTGTAGTGAGATATTACATCAAGAAACAAACATACACACGCGCGACACCAACTCTTTCTCGTGATGTGGTTGGAGAGGCTGGAAACATGTCTTTTATTATTAACGGAAACGAGGTTCCTCTCAAAGATGGCACAGCGACAGTAGATGGTCTTCCTGGTACGATAAAAATGATGTCATCTTCACTTCAGATTGATTTCAATGCTGATAAGACCATGGACAGAGCTGTCATTATAAAAAATATGAGAGATGATAATTCTGTCTATTTTTATACAAGTGTTGTACTGGTAGGATCAGATGGAACTCTGACAAATACTAATACTATTCTACTGGGTGAAGGTGTCTTGATACAGAGAATGAATGAATTGCCTGATAATATGTTTTCTGTTGAATATCTTACACGTAAAAAGTCAACTGAAAATCCAACAATCCCACAAAAGCGCACATTTAAAGTAGATGGATATGTGCTCAGTGAAATTGTGAAAAAATAACACCCCGCTTGTGCAGGGTGTTTTTATTACGCAGTAACTTCAAATGAGTTTACACCATCAATGGGTATTTTGATGATTCTTTCCGGAGAAATTCCTTCAATCAGTGGTGATGTGCCAATTTCTTTTTCTTTGTTGTACCAAGATCCTTCTTGTGTCCACGCAAAGTATCCTTCTGATGTGATAATCGATTGAAGAACCTTCTCGTCACTCTCGCTCAAGAATAGTTTTATTGCAAAATGCGCAGTGATTTCTGGTGTGGTCACACAAGTACTTCCGTATCTTTGTGCGATTTCTTTTGCAATTTTTCCGTTGATTGATCCTGGGTGAATTGCTCGAAACGACACTAAAGGGTTTTTGTGTGCAATCTCAATAGAGTGTCGTACTACATCCGCTTTTGTTTTTCCATAATGTAGTGTGTCAGGGAATGGTGTTCCAAGCATGTCAGCAATGACGCTTGTTGATCCAATATCACAAAGTACAATATGTTCTCCTTTTCCTGTAACCAAATCAACTACTGCGTCCGCAAGTGTGGCACCACTTAGATTTGTAGTGTAGAGTCGAGTTTTCTGATCTTCATTATTCGCAAGAATATCGTCGAATCCAAATAGTGCCACATTCGAGATAAGCATGTCGATTCCGCCAGATATCTCATAGGCGCGTTCCGCGATAGTGCGAGGTGATTCCTTTTCCATATCTGCCACAAAGAAGTGAAATCGATTTCTCTGTGCTTCAGGGAGTGTTGTTATTAATTCATCAGCTTTTGATTGGTCTCGACCGTTAGTGACTATATTTGCAGAGGTTCTCTTTAAAATCTCTTTAACGAGCGCAGATCCGAGGTCTCCAGTTCCTCCAGTGATAAATATGTGTTGTATGTTCATGTTGTTGTAAGATTTTGATAAAGATTACCACATCATACAATATATTTCTACTTTCTGATATGTGCTCATCCTGCTATACTGCTTCTATGAATAAGAAAAACCTTATTATTTTCGGACTAATAATTGCAAATGCAATAATTTTTGCCTTTGTTCTAAGGTTTATTTCTGAGGAATTGGTTGATAAAACGGTTGATTCATATAAGGCGCAAGGAATAGATGCGTATCTTGAATAAAATATGTATAGAAAACACACACAATCTTTTTGGGATAAATTGAGGACTGCCTGCAAGGTGGGTTCCTTTTTAGCATATCGAGATATTAAAGGTGCTAACAAATGGACAACTTCTTTAATTGTGTTTGTGATGACACTCACATTTCTTAATCTCATTGTGATTAGTGGTATTTTGGTTGGACTTATTCAAGGCTCTGTAGAGTCAAACAAAAAGCGTTATACAGGAGATATTATTATTTCT
>CAYWZM010000029.1:0-8175 GCA_964462355.1 uncultured Candidatus Saccharibacteria bacterium | reverse complement strand
TTCCCAATCATTCGGACGAATAAAATATTCTATTTCCATTTGTTCAAATTCACGCACTCTAAAAAGATAATCGCGCGGAGTAATTTCATTTCGAAATGCCTTACCTATCTGTGCCATTCCAAACGGAATTTTTGGATGAATAGAATCAATAATGTTTTTGTAGTTTACAAACATTCCTTGTGCTGTTTCTGGTCGGAGATACACACGCGACGCAGAGTCTTCGATTGCACCAATTGAGGTACTAAACATCATGTTGAATTGTCGTACATCACCAAGAGGATTTCCATCAGGACTTACAATTCCCTTCTCTTTTATTGCGCGTGTCATATCATCGAGCGTCATACCAGTTGGGTTGACTCCGTTGTCTTCAAGAAGTGTATCAGCACGATAACGCTTTTGTGTTTTCAAGTCTTCGACAAGAGGATCAGAAAATCCTGCTACATGGCCACTTGATTCCCATACTTTTGGATTCATCAAGATAGCTGCATCGACTTCGTACATATCTTCGCGATTGTGTACAAATTTCTTTCTCCATGATTTTTTAACGTTGTTTTTAAGTGCAACACCGTAGGGACCAAAATCCCATGTTCCTCCAAGTCCGCCATATATTTCTGACCCCTGAAACACAAAACCTCGCCTCTTTGCGAGAGAGATTATTGTTTCCATATCTATATTGTTGTTCATTTTTTCCATAGTGATTTTAACAGTGTTGTGTAAATGTCCACTTTCTACTATCTAAGTGTTCCCTTAGCTTTGCATAAGTGTTCCCTTAGCTCCTTATCTTATAACAGTTTCGTTACCGGAAGCAAAGCCTGGATCTTGCGTGATTCGTGTGGTGATTTTGGGCTTGGTTGTACGTACAGTTTGTCCTGTAAACTGATCAATTCCTTGTGTCATTGTATCGTTGACCAGCACCGGAGCAGACCCGACTTGCGAAATCGACGGAGTAAATTCTATTTGAAATGCGACTTCTTTTGGATCAGTGGCAAATCCAGTACCTTGATTTATTGTTCCGACTTTCCAGACCACTTCACGAGTAGACGGAAGATATGAGACATCTTCAGTCGAAGGAGAAACAGTACCAATCCACTTCACATATGTCGGCAAGGTTGCGCGTACTTCTGCGTTGTTTATTCTGTTTGAAGAATTTGTCGCTGTCCACACAACTGCATACGAAACAGGTTGCTCTGCTACAGGAGGAAGTGAGCCAGTGTTTTGAAATGGACCAACAGTGTGCACCGCTTTTACTGCAAGTTGGAAGCTTGAACTTATTTTTACTACAGTTTTTTCAGTACTATTTATTTCCTTAACAACATTACCCTCAGAAGGTTGAGTTCCTTTGACAGATACTTCTATTGTGACAGACGGATCACCGCTTGAACCAGGAAGTACCTGAGGTGTGAAATTAAACGCAAGTCTTCCTCTGTCTCCAGGAGAAACTGATGCAAAATCATTGTTTGTATTTCTATCCCAAATAATTTCATTTGTCACTGAATCATAAAAACCTGAGAGTGTTGAGATGCTTGATTCATTGAATGCACTTCCAGAAATTTTCGCTCGAACTTCAAGATTGTCGACACGACTCGGAAGATTGTTCGCCCATTCAACCTCAGCAGACACACGCCCCTGACTTCCAATCACCACCGTGTCACCCTTTTGTCCATTTACAATTATTGAAGTCTCAACAAACGGTCTCTTCACCGCTACGGTATGAAGCAATGAATTGTATGTTACACCAATTTTTGCTTCATCACCCACATCCTGCGTACCTGCAAATGCATGAAAAGCTTTTTCTTCACCATCTGGAGCAATTATTGTGCCTCTTACTTCGACACTTTTTTCACTTCCTTTTGCCATATCTCCAAGAAGCCAAATATTATTTGAAAGCGAAGGAGATGGTGTTGCACTAGAAAATACGAATCCTGGTGGATAATCAACTTTGAGCATGAGATTTTCTGCGGGAGTTTTTGAATTGAGTACTGTTTTGAAACGAAGTGTCATTTCTTGATTTGATGACACATCACTTGGCGCTTCAATAGACAACACGAGAGGTGCTGCATTGATGCTTACATTATGAACAAACTCTTTTGTAAAAATAGCATTTGATCCACGTACTCGGTACTCGAGAATTGCTTTGACTGACTTATCACTTCCTTGTTCACCAAAAAGTGTCACCTCAACATTTTCTGCGATAGTCTTACCAGAGCCAATTTCTCCAAACTCAATTCGTCTTCTTTCAAGGACCGTATCGTCAGAGCCTTTTGGGTACTCAACAATCATATCTGCAAGCTCGAGTGGTACGGCATTTTTGTTGGTGACAGCAATCTGAAGAGGTAGAGTTTCACCTCCTCCTGTGAACGAATTTCCAAGTACTTCAATTTCAATCTTTTCACTTGAGACCGCATTGTCTCCACCGTAAAATTTATACACCGCGAAACCAACTGCTCCGACAAAGAACAGAAGTGAGAACAAGAAAAATTTTTTAAACAAAGAAGGTTTAGACATAATTCGTGTAGTGGTCTCAACATGTGTCTGGACACGAGGTGCCCATGTATCCGGAATCTTAACATTGTTTTTTACATGCAAAACTCCCTCTTTTGTCTTTCGTACAACATCGTTGCGCGTAGTATATATTTTGTGCTTCAAGGCCTCGATTCGATCGACAGGCTTTTTTTCTTCATCCAACATATACCTTGTAGTATACCATGACAGACTACATGTGTGATTCGTGGATTCCCTTGTTCACCTCGGCGATAAGCATTTTCTTTAGTGGTCTTACCTGTGAAATAATCTCATGATTAAGCAGTGATTCGATAAACGGATTGGTGATATGTGTTTTCTCTACATATCCAAGTTCGTATAGAAGCGACAACACGAGTGCAACCTCTGCATCACCTATCTCATCAGAGGTAAAAGAATGATTTTCAAAAAAAGAAAGTCCTGAAATAAATTTTTCATACAAAGGAATATTTTCACCTTCACCTGCACAGAGACGTTTGAGTAGCTGGGAAATTTTTATTACACATGCACACGTATACCTGTCTTTTTTTATATCTTCATATGAATGAATCCATGTCGCACTTGTAATGCGCCACACTTCTTTTCCACGAACCAAGTCGACTTTTACTTTATTTAAATCCTGAAGTGCATAGCGCAATTTTGATTTAAGGTGTCGCACACCCTGCGCTTGAGCATGTATCACTCCAAGATCACGCGTAAAAAGCGTGAAGTATCGATTTGCTTCACCTTTGTTTTTACTATCTAAAATAATCGCTTCGGTGTGATAGATGTGGTGCATACAGGACAGTAATTAGAGAATAGGTTATAGCGGAAAAAAAATACTAACTGCAAAAATCATTATAACAAAAATCCCGTCATTTGAGACGGGATTTTTAATTATTTTTTAGCGTTGCATAAGTGTTCCCTTATCCATTCCAGAGCTTCGGGAAGCTCGAACCAATTGCTTTCACCATTTAGATGTCCACCGTTTTTTATCGTGACAAGCTCACAGCCGAGCATTTTTGATATATATTCACCGTGATACACCGGAACAGAATCATCATCGTCACCATGAATGACAATACATTTCTCACAGGAATTTCTAATTTTCTCCCAATCAAATTCATGCTCTACAAAGTGATCTATTTTTCGTTCTTCTGGATCATCGTCTTCAAGTACTGGTTTGTAAAATCCAGATACTAGTACGATTCCACCGATTTTTTCACCATCATTTAGAGACTCAAGAAAATGAAGAATTGTAGGTACGCCGAGACTGTGCCCGACTAAAAATACATTTTCATCACAATCTGCGACTGTTTCTGAAAGAGTTTTGACCCATTCATCACACACGGGATTGTGAGGATTTGGCATAGTGATCGCATTGACGTCAGATCCGTCTTCTTCTAGTTTCGCTTTCAACCAAGGAATCCATCCACTTTGCGGTGTATCTTGAAATCCATGAACAATGAATACTTTTTTTGACATAGTTTATAGCTTAATAGTAAACACACTTTCATCAATTGTTATTTCTTGTCCATCATTTTTTTCAAATGTCACACTGTCTGCCTGAACAATCTTTTTGAGCTCTGTCATAAATGTCTCGGTAGTTTCCCTGCCTCTCTCATCAGTGTCAATCACCAAGTTAATTCGATCATTTGGAGTGAGTCCTTTTGTTTTTCGCATGTCTTGAATACTTCGCACAAGCTCACGGAAGTCACCTTCCATTTTGAGCTCTGGAGTAAGTGTCGCATCAAGTTCTACATCAGAAGACAAACTTACATCTTCAACAATTTCTTTGATATTAAGTTCGTCTTTAAGAATATCTAAGTATAAATCTAATATTTCTCCGTAATCATTTTTTAGATTTAAACTTCTAACTTTCAGTAAACTTAGAGGTTGACGCACTTTAATACCAGCTTTTTGCCTAGATTCAAGTCCTTTCGATACTAAGTCACGTAAATTCCCCATATCAAGTTGTAACTCTGGATCATAATCACGCACCTCACTCCACTCTTCTAGATGCACACTTTCTTTTTTACCTCCAACTTTCAGATACATATCATCTGCGTAAAACGGTGTAAATGGCGCCATGTATTTTGCAAGCTCAAGAAACACATAGCGTGTTGTTGCGAGCGCGTTTCGTACATCATCAACATCATCCGACTTGAATCGATCACGCGAACGACGAATGTACCATGTAGAAAAATCATTCACAAAATCCTTTATCATTCGTGACGCAGTAAACAAATCATATTTCGAAAGCGCATCGGTTCCTTCTTTGATCATTTTGTGAAGAAGTGAGAGTATCCACTGATCAAGCACATGTGGGCTTTTGAGCGGATCAACTGATTCGAGATCTTTGTCTTTTTCGTAGGTACTATAGAGCGTAAAACAATTATCAAGAAGCGCAAATACCTTGCGTGAAAGTTCGAGTACTATTTTTTCATCATAATTTTTACCCTCACCTGGCTGGTTGACTGAGTACATCCAAAGTCGAATCACATCAACACCGTATTTATCCATTTGCTCCCATGGTTCGACAACATTTCCGATAGATTTCGACATCTTTTTTCCATCCTTATCGAGAAGGTGTCCCAAGCAAATCACATTTTTATATGGAGCACCTTTTTCCATGAGCACGCCCACAGCAAGCAATGTATAAAACCATCCACGTGTTTGGTCGATTGCTTCTGAAATAAAATCTGCTGGATACGGAGTACGCTTCCACAGCTCATCAAATGTCTCTGTTCTGCCTGTGTTTGTGTTTAGTTCGCGCCAGTTCGCGTATTGTGCAAACGGCATCGCACCACTATCAAACCACACATCCACCACTTCATTCACACGAGTCATCTCTTCCCCGTTTTCGTCAACAAGCACAAGTTGATCAATATATGGTCTATGTGGATCAAATTCGTAGCGATCATTGTGAGAAAGTGGAACAAACGGAAGTGTCTTTACTTCTGCATTTTGGAAATAGTGAAATTGTGAAATATCTCGAATCATCTCCAAACAACCTTCATTGTCTCTACCTTCGGCTATCGCATGCAGCAACCACCCAGGTGCTCCGTGTGTGACTATCAAAATATTTTTGTTCTGATATCGAGATTCAATCTCATACAAGAATTCTCCAACTCGCTTTTTGACATCAGCATACGATTCATCTCCATCACTTTTTCTTTCAAAATTTTCTGAGGTTTTTGGAAACTCCTTGTGAAATTCCTCCCAAAGCTTTCCCTCAAAAGTACCGAGTTGCATTTCCGAAAGGCGCTCATCGATAATGACACATTCATCTGAAAGACCACAATCTTTCTGAACTATCTTTGCTGTTTCTCTTGTGCGAGCCAAGGGAGATGTAATGATGAAATCAATTTTTTTATCTTGAAGAGCTTGTGATGTTTTGAGTACTTGTTCTATGCCGTTTTCTGTAAGCGGTGTAGTTGAGCCTATATTAGAATCAATTATTCCTTTTATATTACTCTCGGTTTCTCCGTGACGCATTACAAAATAGGTATTACCAGATTTTTTTGTCGCGCGCGCGATTTCGTCACGGTCTCCAAGTACTACATATGAGCCATCTACTTTTTTCCACACAGGAAGTGGTGTACCCCAATATCTCTCACGAGAAAATGCCCAGTCTTTGACTTCGCGGATCCATTCTCCAAATCGCCCTTCTTGAATATGTGAGGGTTCCCAATTTATTTTTTTATTCTCAGCCACTAACTCATCACGAAGTTTTGACATGGCCACATACCATGAATCTCTCGCATAATACAGAAGTGGTGTTTTACATCGCCAACAATGCGGATATGAGTGTTCGTATTTTTCTTTCTTGAAAAGAAGTCCTCGATGTGCCAAATCTTTAATAATATCAATTGCTACTTCTTCATCTTTTACAAAGCGACCAGACAGAAAATCCATTTCATCAAAAAAAGTACCGTCGTCTTTTACTACGTGAAATTTTGGAAGACCATTTTTTGTCGCCAATTCGAAATCGTCTGCACCATACATTGGAGCAATATGGACAATACCTGTTCCGTCTTCTGTGGTCACAAAGTCTGCAACATGAATTTTGTATGCGGTATTCATTTTTTCATCACCTTTATTGAGTGTTGCAAGGAATGGATACAGTGGCTCATAACTCATGCCGACCATCTCACTTCCCTTGTGTGTTGCAAGTATTTCGTACGGATCAGAAATTACACTTAATCGCTCTTTTGCAAGTACAAAAATTTCTTCACCTACTTTTGCTTCCACATACTCAATATCTGCACCGACTGCGAGCGCTACATTCCCTGGAAGTGTCCAAGGTGTTGTAGTCCACGCAAGAAAATACGCATTGGGAAAATCTATGAGTTTGAACTTTGCATACACAGACAAATCTTTTACATCTTGATATCCCTGCGCAAGTTCGTGTGACGAAAGTCCAGTTCCGCAACGAGAACACCATGGCACAATTCGATAATCTTTATACAAAAGACCTCTGTTGTGTATTTTTTTTATGACACTCCAAAGCGACTCGACATAATGAGAATCAAAAGTAAAATATGCATCATTTTTATCAACCCAGTATCCAATACGATCAGTAAACACTTCCCAGTCTTTGATGTACTGAAACACACTTTCACGACATTTTGCATTGAATTCTGCAACACCGTATTTTTCAATATCTTTTTTTGAAGTAAGTCCGAGCGCTTTTTCAATCTGAAGTTCCACAGGTAGTCCGTGTGTATCCCAGCCCGCCTTGCGACGCACTTTGTAGCCTTGCATCGTTTTGAATCGAGGAATCACATCCTTGAACGCACGCGCTTCGAGGTGATGAAGTGCGGGTTTAGCGTTTGCAGTTGGTGGACCTTCAAAAAAGACAAATTCTTTGTTGTCTTTGTTTTTCTCAAATGACTTCTTGAAAATATCTTTCTCATTCCACAATGAAAGTATTTTTTCTTCGCGAAGTGCTGCAGGAGATTTGCTGTCTTGGTTGGTATTCATATATTTTTGATTCATTATTATTAAAAAAACTCGTCGCTGTATAACAACGTTGTTGTCATACAAGGACGAGTTTTCTCGTGGTACCACCTTGTTTTTCCGCCAAAAGACGAACTTCATTAAAGCTATAACGGGCATACCCGCTGGAATCTACTCACATTGTGCTTTCTCTCCAGAGCTTAGGGTTGATTAGTCCCCTCAGTCGCTTGTACTGTAATTATAGTAAATAATTCAAAAAAAGAAAAGCCCGCACGTGCGGGCTTCGAATCATCATTGTAACACTATTACAAGTTCAATTAATTCTTTGTGGACTTTTTCAAAATGACGTTCAGATGCACTATGTGCAATTCTTTGAATTTTTTCTAAATCTAAATTACATGCTTTCCTTCTCGTGTCAGACTGAATAGTACACAATGCTTCTTTAAAAAAATCATAGAATTTACTCTCAAAAATGTCATCTGCATTTGAATTATCATAATTAATGATAATTTCAATTGCATCGAGTGATTCATCGACCACTTCATAAAAAAATGCGTTTGCAACAACAGCATTTGTCCTTCTGTATGGTTTTCTAAGGTGAAGAAATCCACATTGAACCTCATATTGCAAATTTTTTAATGCGTATGATTACATCCTATAGCGCATGTCTGTGATTTAAAATTCATTATTTTTTGAAGAAAAGTTTCAACGTTT